>JBIIWK010000344.1:0-3023 GCA_044338955.1 Burkholderiaceae bacterium | reverse complement strand
ATCTGAGCGCCCTAACCAGTCTGCAACAGGGGCAAGCAAGGGAGTGACTAACACCTCGACCTTGGCCGCGACATGTAGTTGATTTTTCCAAACTGGGATGCGTCCATCGGCATCGTCAGATCCCTCGGCTCGGCCAACGGGTTGTAGCCAGACAAGAGTCTTGCCCGCATAGGACGATAATTCAGCAATCAAACGTAGTGTCCCTCTATCTGGCGTGTGCCGGGCATCGCAGGCGATCACCAGGCGCCGAGGGTTGAGCTGCGCCACATGACCCAGAGCCATGTTGCGGGTGTCGCGCGAGTCAATCATAACGGTGTGAACAATGGCGCTACCTAACCCCAAGGGCGGCCACTCGCCTTCTAGTTCAATGCCAGTGATCATGGCATGCGTCGTACTGTTAGCGCTTTTGCCCGGGGGCGGATAGCGAGGTTTTACCGCAGGCGGCGGCAGCCCTTCAGGTGATGAGGCGGTAGGCTGCATTTTTGCAAGCAAGGCCTGATAGTACGGCGACATTAATTGTGGTTGGGTGCGCGGCCACGCGCGCGCCACCATCAGCAGGCTGGTGATGAAGAGCAAGGCCCTCGGTATGAGCCCGTAGCAGATCAACGCACCCATCAACCAACTCGACCAAAGCGCCTGCGCCTGCGCTGAATTGCTTGATAAGTGACCACTTGCGCGAACCGTTTCACTATCCGGTATCGCAAAGCCAAACCATTGCGGCACGGCGCCCAAAATCTGCGTTAAGGCAACAAAGTTATCGGCCGATAACAGCGTTGTCTCCCAGGCAAAACTAAAGTGTCGGATCGACAGCGTAAAAGACAGCACCACCAGCATTGTTAGGCTAGCCACGAGCCAACAGGCATGCGTCACACTACTGAGCACCCAACGCAGCCCACCCGCTTGCTGCCAGATCGACCACCAGGCTTGCCCGGCCAGTGCAACCTCGGGCCCTGTTGCAAGTTTGCGAACCAACCATCGCCAACTCTGTGCAAGCCCACCGCCAGAGCCAACCCCAATAAACTGGCTCAGTAGCCAGAAAGCCAGGCTTACGAGATTGACACCCAACAACACAACGAGTGCCGACACCACATTCACCGGCTGAAGCCCGGCACCCAGCGCCGCCAAGGCAGCACTGCTGCCCACCAGCACAGCAACCCCCAACAAAACGCTGAGGGCAATCCAAAGCCCAGATTGCACGCGCCCAAGTGCCAGCGCAACGCCCGACGTTTCTCCGAGTAGATTGGCGCGCACAGCGATTTGCCGCGCCGCAGTGGGTTCACGCGCGGCACGTAAAGAAGCGGCACGATCGTCGAGCTGCCCCCATTGCGTTTCTTTCAGACGAAGCGCCTCACAGAGCCAAGATTCTTTCAAGAACATTCGGTTTTGCATTAGTGTTGGATGCCTGGGCTCGGGCATCAGGCTCGGCTAGTGAATGACGGGGCGTGGGCTGCGCGAAATGCCTACACCCGCTCACCGTTGCGTTGATTGTAGGGGCGTTTCGACTTATGAGCACAATGGCTTAGATCGCCACAAGCCGTCGCAGGATGGACCGCCAATGCTATGGTAGAGTCTTCTAAAGTGCCAGCGCCTACTTGCTGAGCTAATGAGTTGTTTACTGCCACTGCGCCACATTTATATGCATTCACGACTGATGACCCTGCTAGCGCCAGACGGAGCCGTTTTAGCCTCAGTGCGAGCAAAGATACCCAATCTCATGGCTCTCTATGTCTTCGGGAGCCAAGCCCGAGGCACACCCCGGCAAGATAGTGACCTTGACTTAGCTGTATTGGCGCCCGGCTACATTGACCCCAGCCTGCTTTGGTCGCTATCAAACGACATCGCCAACCTTGTGAATTGCGAAGTTGATCTACTCGACTTGCGCGCAGCGTCGACAGTCATGCAGTATCAAGTGATTTCAACCGGAAAAACGGTATGGGATATCGGTTTGCAGGCGCACTTATTTGAAGTCTACGTTTTAAGTGAAAAGCTGGCGCTTGACGAAGCGCGAGAACCACTTCTTAGAGCCATTACCAAAGAAGGACACGTGTATGCACGATGACGTCTTAATCAATAAAGCGGCAACGATTGAACGATGCGTGGCACGTACTCGTGAAGAGTTCGATCACGATCCAACGACCTTTGAAACCAATTTTTCAAGACAAGATGCTGCCGTCATGAATATTCAGCGCGCCTGCGAGGCAGCGCTGGATATGGGCAATCACATTATCCGTCGCGAGCGCCTTGGTCTACCTCAAAGCGCACGCGACGTCTTTGAAATTTTGTCGCAGGCAAAGTGGATCGACCAGACCCTTGCCGACTCACTCAAACGTATGGTTGGTTTTAGAAATATCGCCGTACATGACTATCAAAAGTTACTCATGCCGATCACTATAAAAGTGATTACCGAGCATTTGATTGAATTTCTTCAATACTCTGAGCAGATGCTCAAACACGAGTAATCACTCCAAAATTTTTATGGGCTCGAATAATACAAACTACTCGGTCGAAAGCGACTTAGCGCTTGCTCGGGCAAACTACGAACGTTGGTTTCACAATAAAGTATTGGGGTCGATACAAGACACAAGGTCACTTGTTAATCACGGGAAGGTGATTTCCGAAGTCCAAGCCATCATCTACCAAGCTGAACTGAAGAACCTACTCGCTAAACCAACAACGCCACCGCTTTGATCTGCGCCCACAGCGCAAGACCTGGTGCGATATTCAAACGCGCCACTGATACGTGCGAGATCTTTGCCAGCAAGCGTTGCTCGGGTTGGTCACCTGCAGACAATTCGATCAAAGCCTGGCCACCTGCGCCGTCTCGTAGCGCCAGCACGGTGACAGGCAAAATATTTAACATGCTGCTGTCAGTATGGTGGCTAAGTGCCAAGCTCACATCGCGGGCATGGATGCGTACGCGCAAACGATCGCCGGGTGTGTGCGCGGGGCCGTGGGCATACAGCACGCCCATCGGGCTTTGCAGCGTGAGTAAACCGTGCGCATCTCGCTGCTGTACTGTCGCC
>JBIIWK010000103.1:0-10692 GCA_044338955.1 Burkholderiaceae bacterium | reverse complement strand
CAGCAGAGCATTATTATGCAGATAAGGCGCTTGATCGATTGAGGTCGTCACGCGCACCCCCGCACCCACGCGCCCTAGCACCACAAAACTTGAGCCCCCGGCGGGGACAAATAAGCAAGGCAGCGCACTTTCTGGAATATCGGCCAACGCGCATGGCACCATCGTTGCCTTAAACCCTAACCGAGCCAAACTATTCAAAAACTCGGATAAATCCATGTGCTCTTCGTAGTAAGGCAACACCTCGGCGATTTCGCGCGCCGATTGCCTGGCATTCAGCAACTTTAGCAACAAACTAAAACAATTTGAAAAGTCGTTCGCACCTTTCAAAAACTGTTGCGTGACCGTGGCATCAATACGCTGCCAATGCGTCAGGCCCTTATCCGTCGTGGCCATTGAGGCTTGTAACTTGTCAAAATAGCCATCAAAGCGCTTGGCCGAACTTGCAACTGCCGCATTCACGTTTGTCGCGACGGCTTGCTGAGACTGCCAGTCTTGCAGCGTTAATTGAACCACCTGGCCGTGTTCGAGCGCCAGTAAACGATCTGCCAGGGCTTGAAAGTCTTCGCGCTGCGTCACCATCAAGATCGTGACACGCCCTTTAATCGACCTCAAAAACTCAAGCAACAACCGATCGCCCAGTAAATCAACTTCTGCATTGGCATCATCAAAAAGCACTAAATTTGGCTGGCTCGCAAACGCCCGCACGATTGCCAGGCGCTGCCGATACCCAGGCGGCAGGGTTTCATGGGCCGTGTTGCCAACCACAGTATCCCAACCGCGCGGCAGGTTAGAAACAAACTCGGTCAGACCTAAAGCTTGCGCAATCTGCAGCGCTGCGGTGACACGCGTAGGGTTAAACGCCGTGATGTTTTCTAGCAAGGTCCCGTCAAACATTTTGGCAGAGGTCGATAAGTACACCACTCTGCCGCCTGACCCATTGCGCTCGGCCTCTTGCGCGTCTTGCCCGTCAATCTTGATGGTGCCCGCTTCTGGCTGGAGCAACCCCGCCACACACTGCATCAAAGTCGTTCTGCCGCTGCCACCGCGGCCAACCAAGGCAATACACTCGCCGGGCTGTACCTCAAGCGACAAATTGCTAAACAGCATAAACGGATCAGACGAGCGAAGAAAGCGGTAACGCAAGCCTGAAATATGCACCGCAGCACCGACATGTGTCTCGTCAAACACCTCGACACTATCTGATACCTGTGCGTCATCCGGATCTTTAAGCACAAGAGCAGGATTTAGCAAAAGCGCGTTGAGCTCAAGCGCTAAAAGCCGATCCTGTCGCAATTTGGCGAACAGCCCCGTCAGTTTTTGCAATGGTGATAACGATCGCATGGCTAGAAACGTACAGGCGGCTAACTCACCCACCGACATCGACTGATGGATCACCATGTAAGCGCCCAAGCCAATCACAAACACCGTCACTAAAGGATTAAGCGTCGACCCAAGCGCTGTTGAAAGATCTGAACGATAGATGAGTTGGGTCAACGCTCTCGCGCAGGTGTTTTGCAACCGTTCATAACGTCTGAGCATTGGCAGCTCCATCGTCATGGACTTGATGGTGTGAATATTATTTAAAGTTTCATGAAGAAAATTGCCGCGTCTTTGATCTGCGGCGGCTTTATTGGTCATCAGTGCCACATTTAACCGGCTGAACCACCAGCTAAAGCCGGCAAAGCAGAGCTGCGCCACCAATAACACCTGGCCCAGCAATGGGTTGATCACCATAATAATCAGCGCATACAGCAAGCTAAATGGCAAGTCAGAAAGCTGCTGGTAGCTACTGCCTGCGTATAGACTTTTTAAACCACTAATTGATTTCAGGGTGTGGGTGATTTCGCCCGTACCTTTCAGCTCAAACTCTTGAATCGGCTCTCTCAAAAAGCGACTCATGGCCTGGGTCATGGCAGCATGTTCAAATTTCGCGGCAATCCAGGCTGTGAGCGAACTACGCGCCATCATCGTCAACGCCTCAAGACACAGGGCAATCGCGATACCAACCACAAACAGCGTCAGGGTGCTTAACGACTGACTCGGTAAAATGCGGTCATACAACTGCAACATCAACAGCGGAAAAGCCAGCCCAAGCAGGTTAATCACGATCCCAGCCGCGATCACTGTTGCACGAGACTGCCGAAAGGTACTCAGCCGAGAGACTTGATGATCTAGATCATGGACCTTAGCCATGGCTAGCCTCTTTCAAGCATCGATCTTGTTTATCAGACACGCCACCGCCCAGCGACTTGTATAAATCCACAGCGGCCTTGAGTTGGTCACGCCGCGCGTTGATGATGGCGTCTTCAGACGCCAACACGGTTTGTTCGATCGTGAGTAACTGCACAAAATCAATGGCACCACGCTCAAGCAACTTGCGCGTATTAATCGAGAGCTGTTGCGCCTGATCCCGACTCACTGCCAAGGCTTGATGCCTTAACTTCGTCGTTTCAAGTCCATTTAAAGCATCCTCTACGTCGCGCAGCGCCGCCTGCACCGTGCTGGCATAGGCGTCAAGCAGTTCAAAGTTTCTGGCGCGCGTTGCGCGGATATCGGCATCACGCCTGCCGCCATCAAAGATATTTTGCAATAGGTTGCTGGTGATGTTGAAGAAGAAGCTTTGCGGGCTTAAGATTGACGACAAATAGTAGCTGCCCATCCCACCCTGCCCTGACAACGAAAACGCGGGCAACAAACTGGCACGCGCGGCGTACAAGTCAGCTTGCGCTGACAGCAAACCCGCTTCGGCCGCTTTGATATCTGGGCGCCTGCATAGAAGCTCAGAGGGTAGACCCGCGCTTAAATTCACGCGCTTAAACGCATCAATCGAAGCGGCTTGCACCTTCAACGTACCGGGCACCAGCCCTTGCAATTGCGCCAGTCGGTTGAGTTCTCTGACACGCTGCCCATTTAGCAAAGACAAGTTGGCCTGAGTATTTTTTTCAAGAATGAGCTGTTGTGCCAGATCAATCACGGTCGAATCGCCGCGGCTTACTCTACGGGCAATCCCCTGCCTGACTTTGGTGATTGAAGCTAGATTTCGGTTGCCTACGGCCAGGCGTTCTGTCAGTGACACGACCGAAAAATAGGTCGACACGACATCCGCTGCCAGCAAGAGCGCAACGCTATCGCGGGCGTACTGACTGACCAAAGATTTTTGGTAAGCAGACTCGGTGTTAAATCCCAGCTTTCCCCAGAGGTCGACCTCGTAGTTCACCCGCAAACCGCCTTGGTAAACCTCGCGGGTATTCCACGCCTCGGTCGTGGGGGCTGTCGCCACGCCGTTCCAGGGGCCTTGGTTCTGATAGCCGGCCACACCGTCAATCGTCGGGCTTTGCAAGGCTCGCACGGCATCCGCCTGCGCCCCAGACTGCGCCACGCGCGCAATCGCGGCCTTAAGGTCGTAATTATTTTTAAACGCATTTTCAACAAATCCATTGAGCTCTGCGCTTTCAAAGCTTTGCCACCACTTCTCAGGGACAGCAGGCAGCTTCAGCGCGTCACTCGACTCCGCATACGCCCCCGGCAACCACTTCACGTAGGCGGGCCCTGTGGGCGCGTCACCCTCTTTGACGATTGGTTTTGAACAGCCAGCAAGCGCTAAAGCCACGCAAGCGACAGCCAAGCACCTGCGCGGGTTGCACGTGCCGAACTGTCGTAAAAAATGCGTCACCGCAGCAAATTTTGGTAAGAATGGCACTTGTTCCAGTTTTGAAGGACTCAGCTGTAAGGTTGCAAAACGGCAAGACCCCGAGTTTAAAAACCGTAGGACTGCAGGACAGCAAAACCGTCAGTCCGCGGCACTGCCAGACTAAGAAAGAGCATCATCGCCGCTCTGATAACGACTTGTCTAGTCGATCACTATGTTTCGCTGCACAATTGCCCAACTTACCCGCCGATTGCATTTTTAGGCGAAACCCCTGCAGCAAAGTGCTCTTAAAACCAAAATGAGAGCGACCGCGCTACACTATAAATATCTTGATACATACCCGCTCTTAGGCGTTCGGATGTGGCATGAAAAATCCAAAGATCACACAACAATATCAACAAGAACTCAAGACATCACACATGAAAAACCAACAGGTCATTTTAGTCAGCCGCCCAACCGGTTGGGTCACCCCTGAAAACTTCAAACTCGTTGACGCAGACATGCCTGTGCCAACCAATAATCAAGTCTTGATTCGCAACCAGTGGTTATCGCTTGACCCCTACATGCGCGGCCGTATTTCGGATGCAAAGTCTTATGCTCAAGGCGTTAATCCAGGCGAGGTCATGGTAGGGGGTGCGATCGGTGAGGTGATTGAGTCAAACTCACCCGACTTTAAAGTGGGTGAAACAGTATTAGCTGCCACAGGCTGGCGTCTGTATGGCGCCATCAACGCAAAGGGCGTCACCAAAATCGATACCAGCAAAGTCAGCCCCACTGCCTACCTAGGCATTCTCGGTATGCCCGGCATCACCGCCTGGACGGGCCTAATCGATATCTGCCAACCTAAGGCCGGCGAAACCGTCGTGGTCGACGCCGCTTCGGGCGCGGTCGGCAGCGTGGTGGGTCAACTTGCCAAACACGTTGGTTGCCGGGTTGTCGGGATCGCGGGGGGTGCTAAAAAGTGTCAGTACGTCGTCGACGAGCTAGGCTTTGATGCCTGCATTGATCACCGCTCAACTAACTTTGCGGCAGAGCTTGCCGCCGCCCTACCGCAAGGCATCGATTGTCTCTTCGAAAACGTCGGTGGCGAAATTTTTGAACGCTTGCTCACGCACATGAATACTTTTGGTCGCATCGCGCTATGCGGAATGGTGTCTGAGTTCAATCGCGATCCTCATGCGTACCATACGTTGCGCGCCATTTTGGTCAGTCGCTTACGCGTGCAAGGTTTCATCGTGTCAGACAAACTCGACACCTGGCCCGCCATTCGTTCACAACTCTACGACTTAGTTGTCGCAGGAAAACTAAAGTTTCGCGAATCTGTTGCAGTCGGACTTGGCAGCGCGCCCGAGGCACTAGTAGGGATGCTCAAGGGCGAAAATTTTGGCAAACAACTTGTAAAATTGGTCTAACGCTGCGACTGTGACTGCCATGACGCCCGAGCGCCGTTTGGCACTCAGCGCGCATGGCATTTACAAACGGCGCTCTGTGCTACAGCACACCACCCACATTAAATAGTGCCATCAAACCAAGTACGACAAACAAGCCGGCTGCGATCAAATGCACAGTGCGCATGGGCACGATGCGCGTGACGCGCTCGCCCAAGAGTACGGCCGGCACGTTGGCCAGCATCATGCCAAAGGTGGTGCCAATGACCACTGCCACCAATGACGCATACTGAGCCGCCAAAGCAACCGTCGCAAATTGCGTTTTGTCACCCATCTCGGCCAAAAAGAAGGCGATCAACGTTGTAAGAAAGACGCCTCCCTTTTGTTCCGCTTGCGTGTCGTCAAGCTTGTCAGGGATCAGAATCCACCCCGCCATTGCTAAAAACGAGACACCTAAAATCCAACGCATCACCTGCGGCCCAACCCAGTGCATGAGCCATGAACCCAAGGCACCTGCGACGCCATGATTGAGCAGCGTTGCGACCAGGATACCCAAGATAATCGGCGTAGGCTTACGAAAGCGCGCCGCCAGCACTAAGGCCAGCAACTGTGTTTTATCGCCCATCTCGGCAAGCGCCACAATGCCGGTCGACATTAAAAAAGCTTCAATCATTTTTTACTCAACTCGGCTTAAGCCAAAATACTCATGAAACCACTGACGTCATAAAAATCTGTCGAGGATACGGCGGCTATTCTTATCAAGTGCCTGCATATCAGGCAACATAAACCTGAGGCCATGACTGTCAGTAATAATCAGTGTCGAACCGGCTAAACGTCGAATATCTTCTTCGCCCTTAAGGATCAGTTGTGTTGCACCACGATCCGTGACGACCTCCCAAGTGCTGGGAGTAGACAGCGTTGACACGCTCACGATGCGTTCAATGACCGGCATCATTTCGCGCGAAGCGATCTCTTGGTTAATTAAGTCGCGCGTGTCTTGCGGTAAGGCGCTCAATTCATCCACCCAGGCAACTTCTTTACCCTCTAGGCTCATGAGCGCCACACACTGCTCGGGCGCCTGCAACGGAAACGCGCGCACCGGCACCACCCCTTCGTACACCCGCCCGTCTTCGAGCGTCAACAGCAGACGGCCCGCTTGATTACGCGCTAATAAAAAATCAGACATCGGTTGACCCTTGTCGAGGGCCTGGCGCGGCAAGGGGCGACGCAACAACGTTGGTTTCGGTCACGGCCTTGCTCGCTGAGACCTCAGCCGAGCTCGGGGCCACCGCGCCCTCAACCCCACTCAAGCGCGACTGCGCCTGATACAGATCATGATAAGCCCCACCGCGGGCCAGCAAATCATCGTGATTACCAATCTCGACGATTTCGCCACGATCGAGTACAACCAGTCGATCCGCTTTGCGCAACGTACTTAAACGATGCGCGATCGCGATGGTGGTACGACCTTGAATCAGATTATCAAGAGCTTCTTGAATTTCCATTTCGGTGGTCGTGTCAACAGATGACGTGGCCTCATCCAAAATCAAAATACGTGGATCAATTAATAAGGCGCGCGCAATCGATATACGCTGCCGCTCGCCACCCGATAGCGCTTGCCCACGCTCACCGACTAACGAGTCATAACCCTGCGGTAAACGCAAAATAAATTCGTGCGCGCGCGCCGCACGGGCTGCCGCCACAATCTCTGAGCGCGTGGCTTCAGGCTTACCGTAGGCAATGTTTTCAGCGATCGTGCCAAAAAACAAAAAGGGCTCTTGCAGTACAAGACCAATGTTACGCCTGAACGAAGCGAGCGAATACGAGCGGATATCGACGCCGTCCACTTTGATCCCACCTTCGGTGACATCATAAAAACGGCAAATCATGTTCACCAACGAGCTTTTGCCCGAGCCGCTGTGACCGACCAAGCCGATCATCTCGCCTGCGCCGATACTTAAATTGACATTGCGCAGTACCGTTCTGCTGCCATAGCGAAAACCAACGTTACTCAACTCAATCCGGCCTTCCACGCGCTCGAGCGGCACAGGGCGTTGCGCATCTGGCACACTCGAGACATGATCCAAAATATCAAAAATACGCTTGGCGCCAGCAGCCGCTTGCTGCGTATGCGACACGATACGACTCATTGAATCTAGCCGAGTGTAAAACCGGCCGATGTAAGCCAGAAAGGCCGCCAGTACACCTACCGTGATCGTGCTGCTTGCCACCTGAGAGATACCAAAAATCCAGACCACCAACAAGCCGATTTCGGTTAAGAAGGTCACCGAGGGCGCAAAGAGCGCCCATACTTTATTGATACGATCGTTGACTGCCAGATAACGGTCATTCGCTTCGCGAAACCGCGCGACTTCGCGTTGCTCTTGCGCAAACGCCTTCACCACCCGAATACCCGGAATCGTGTCGGCCAGTACATTGGTCAGTTCGCTCCAGGAGCGATCGACTTTTTCAAAACCAAAACGCAACCGGTGACGCACGAGGTGAATCATCCAGATGATCACCGGCAAGGGGATCAGTGTGGTCAAGGCCAACCACGGATCAATCGAGATCAAGATACATGCCGTCATCACAATCATCAACACGTCGTTGGCAAAGTCAAGCAGATGCAGCGAGAGAAATATATTGATGCGATCTGTTTCGCTACCAATGCGCGCCATCAAGTCACCGGTGCGCTTACCACCAAAATATTGCAAAGATAATGTTTGCAGATGGCTGAAGGTGGCGGTGCGCAGATCGGCGCCGATTCGTTCGCTGACCCAGGCGAGCAGATAGGTACGCGCCCAGCCAAGCAACCACGCCAACAAACCCGCCACAACCAACCCGGTCAAGTACAACGACACCAAATCGTAATTAATCGGCTTGCCATTTTGAAACGGGATCAAAATGTCATCCATGAGCGGCATGGTCAGGTAAGGCGGTACGAGTGTCGCAGACGTCGAGAGCAAGGTCAGGATAAAGCCGACAATCAGAGGCAGCTTATAAGGCCGGGCAAAACGCGCTAAACGCAGTAAGGCCCAAGTATCGCTTGGCCCTGCAGCCTCGGTGTCGCAGACGGCACACTCATCCTGATCGAGTGCGAAAGGCGTGCCGCAAGTTGGGCACGAGGCAGCACTGGCGGCTGGCGCGTGTAGGGGATCTGCCAGTTTTTGCTTTAATTGGGTGAAAATTTCGCTGAGACGCCCCACCGCAGGCGCCATGCCCAGCGTATGGCGCCAAACGCCCAGGCGCAGCACCCCGTCAAAGAGTTCGATGGTACCGACCCCAGCGTGGTCGCGATGCTGTAACGTTTGCGTCGAGGTCAACGGGAAAACCGCCCAGTCGTGCGCCGTCGACTCGCGCGATACCAAGCGAGTCGACGTCAAAAACAGCAGACCAAGGGCGAAAAATCCCTTCGAGTCGAGGTCAGGTTCAAGCCAAGCCAGGACTTTTTCGTCGGGCGCTAGCAGAGACTTCATCTCGGCGGCCCAAGCCGTTGGCAGCGTTAGTTCAAACGCAGTTTCGGCGGTTGAATGGGGTGTCATCTAGGCAGCATGCATTGCCCGTCAGTCGGTACGAACAACTGCAGCGAGAAACGCGTCATTAAAGGAAGGACCAACAAGTTCGATTGAAATCAATCCTTGAAGTATAACGACCAACGCCAAGCGAAACTACTCTTAGCTCGTTAAGTTGCTCAGGTTTAGCGATTTTGCTGCGATAATGACGAATTCAGGGTATTGTTGCGACGCAACAAATGGTGTGATGACAAGCAAAAGCAAAATCGTGTTCGAGCAGGTGGTGAATTTGCTTGGACCTAATAGCTGGACTTACCGGCCCGTACTCGAAGCGTGGGCAGACTTCACTGCAATAGAATCCTGCTCCCCGAGCCAAATGACCGAGGCGACCGCCCGACTACTCGGCTGGGTGCCTGCTTTGGCGCAGTCACACTTAAACGCCGACGCCTCGAGCGGTACGCAAACGACCTTGGCAGCTGGGCGCTGGTCGCCCCAGATTCTCGAGCATCTGACCCTCACACTGCAATCGCTGGCCGATATGCCTGGTGGCTTTGGCGATACGCACCAAACCTCTCAAGCCCATTTATATAAAGTCGTCGTGCGCGCTTGGCACCCAAGCGTGACCACCTACGCGCTGCACGCTGCGCGCGAACTGATTGAAGCAGCTTTCAACGCGACGCAGGTTGACCTCAAGGCCATGGTCGAGCGCTTGCAAGCGCTTCGCCACAAACATTGCCTGGGCCCCAGTACCGCTTGCATCGTCGACGCCGCCGATGACCGGGATATCCCCGCCATCAGACTCAATACCGGCAACCTGCTGCAACTCGGCTATGGCATCAATCAGCGGCGCATCTGGACTGCCGAAACAGACCGCACCGGAGCCATTGCCGAAACTATTTCGCGCGACAAAGACCTCACCAAAAGTTTATTGCAAGCCTGTGGCGTGCCTGTGCCGGTGGGCCAGGCTGTCGAATCGGCGTCTGAGGCTTGGGAGGCCGCGCAAGATCTCGGCGTACCGGTCGTCGTCAAGCCCAGTGATGGCAACCATGGGCGCGGGGTCTTTACCAATCTCAGTACACAACAAGAAATAGAACAAGCCTACGGCGTTGCTGTGCAAGAAGGCTCTGGCGTCTTGGTTGAGCGTTTTATATTGGGACAAGAGCATCGCTTGCTCGTGGTCGGCGGCAAGCTGATTGCTGCGGCCAGAGGTGAATATGCACAAGTCACAGGTGATGGGGTCAGTTCGATCCATGCGCTGATTGATACCCAGCTCAACGCCGACCCGCGTCGCGGCCACGAAGAAGATCAACCGTTGAATTATGTACGACTCGACTCAGCGGCCCAACTAGAAATCGCTCGTCAAGGCTACACACCGCAAACAATTTTGCCGAGCGGTCAACAGGCCGTGATTCAGCGCAATGGCAACGTGGCGATTGACTGCACCGAGTTGGTGCATCCCGAGGTGGCGGCGCTCGCCTGCACGGCGGCCCGTGTCGTGGGATTAGATATTGCCGGGATCGATCTGGTCGTACTCGACATTTCAAAACCCTTGCAACAACAAGGCGGTGCGATTGTTGAGGTCAATGCTGGCCCGGGTTTACTCATGCACTTAAAGCCCGCTGCGGGCCAACCGCGCCAAGTTGGGCGTGACATCGTTGCACATAGTTTTGCTTTGGGCGACATGGCGCGGGTTCCGGTGATTGGCATTACCGGCTCCCAGGGCAAAACCATGACCGGCAAGCTGTTGTTTCGTCTGTTGACGTTACATGGTTGGCGCTGCGGGCTAGCGAGCAGTGCCGGGCTATTGGTAGACAAACGACTCTTGCATAGCGGTGACTGTGCAAATTTTGAAAATGCACGGCGGGTTCTCATGAACCGTGAGGTTCAAACCGCAATTATTGAAAATGGTGCACATCAGTTACTCAGCGAAGGCTTGGCCTACGAGCGCTGCGAGGTGGGCATCATCACCCAGATTGACTGGGCCGAAGACTTAAGCGCCTACAAAGTTGACAGTCATCCCGAACGCTTAAAGGTGTATCGCACGCAAATGGATGTCATCCTGCCCAAAGGCATGGCGGTGCTTAATGCGGATGACCCTCACATCATTGAGCTGGCACGCCATTGCGATGGACAAATTACCTGG
>JBIIWK010000102.1:0-10708 GCA_044338955.1 Burkholderiaceae bacterium | reverse complement strand
TCCAAAGATCTCGTCAACCGTCGGTCTCTGGAAAGGCATCATGAAGCCGATTGCGCTGTTGACCATGGCAGCAACCGTGTTTGCGGGTGTGATTCATTACGCGATCAAGGGCCCGGATACGGTCGATGAAGATCATGATGACTCGAAAAAGTCTTAAGGAGATGAACCATGTCTAATCAAGAGGGATTGGTGCGGTACAAGGGTTCAGATCGTTTGAATCATTGGTTGATCGCTATTTTGTTTGTGTTGGCGACGCTGGGTGGCTTGGCGATGTTTCATCCGTCAATGTTCTTTCTGACAGGCTTGTTTGGTGGCGGTTCCTGGACCAGAATTCTGCATCCATTTATCGGCTCTGCAATGTTTGTGTTGTTTGTGCTGATTTTTTTCAAATTTTGGCACCACAACGTTCTCACTGCGAATGACCGCAAGTGGTTGGGTCAGATCGGCGACGTGTTAAACAAAAAGCATGATCGCTTGCCTGAAGTCGGGCGCTACAACGGCGGGCAAAAAGCTGCCTTCTGGGTGATGGTCTTGACCATGATCCTGTTGGTGGTGTCTGGCTTGGCGTTTTGGCGACCTTACTTCTCACATTACTTTTCAGTCGATGTGACCCGTGTGGCGGCGTTGGTGCACGCGGTGTCGGCTTGGGTGTTGATTTTGACGATCATCACGCACGTCTATGCCGCACTATGGGTCAAGGGCACGATTGGTGCGATGTGGACAGGTGTGGTCAGCCGCGCCTGGGCACGTAAGCATCACCCGGGTTGGTTTAAAGAAGTGACCGGCGGCAAATAACGCAGTTTGTTGTTTGTTGTGCAGGCCGCGCAAGGGGAAGACTGATATTCTTCCCCTTGTTCGTTTAAAGAAGCCATCGCGCTTGATACGCGGTGCAGTAAGAAGGCCGTCTTGTCGATTGGATGGCACTTTAGCGATAGGTAAGACGCCCGTCTTGTCGGACGGGTTTGACCTCGTAGATACTTGAGATAGCAACATGAGCGTTAAAGCAGTCAAACTGATTCAGCCTGGCGAAATCCAAGGCATGCCCGATGACGACACCCCCTTGTTGGTGGTGGTCGATGCCGCCGAGACATTTCGTGCGCGTGCCGCTCGCATGTACGTGCTTGCAGACCAACAAAGTGATTCGCCCTGGCTGGCATTTTGTGCGCAGTTAATGCAAGCGCAGGTGGATTGTCTGGGTAGTGTGACGCCTCAACCGCTCGACGAAAACGTGGTTCGCGAATCATTGATTCATAAGTTACCTCCCTTGTCGATCACGACTTGGTTGCCCGAGGCGCAATGGTCGCTTGTGCTGAACGCGCTGAGCGAGACTCTTGAGGCGCAACCACTCGCTCCTGGTGTGCGGGGTGCGCTTGAGCGCGTCAAACAAACCGCGGTGGCCGATCAAATTCGTCAGGCTAAGGCTTTACTGGCCGCTGATGAGTCGGCGTTGCCTGCTGATGCAGTCCCTTTTATTGGGGCCGTCTTACAGTTGTTGTGGGCGACGCAGGCAAAAACCTTATCTGCGTATGTCGAATTGCATAAGGGTGAGAGTGGCCTGTGTCCAGTGTGTGGGTCTCATCCTGTGGCGAGCGTGGTGCGAGTGGGTGAGCGCGATCTACATCGCTACCTAATCTGCTCGCTCTGCGCCTCAGAGTGGTATGCGCCGCGCGCACGTTGCACAAATTGCGAAACCCCCAAAGAGGTTTCGATGTTGGGTGACACGCGCGAAAGCGCGTTGCAAGGTGAGTGTTGTGAAGTGTGTCGTGGCTACCTCAAAGTGATGTTTCAAGCGAAAGAGCCGCTCATTGATGCGGTCGCTGACGACCTCGCATCCATTAGTCTGGATCTGGCGCTATCCGCAGAAGGATTTTCTCGTACGGGGCGTAATTTATTTTTTACTGTGGGTCAGGCTGAGTCAGTGGATTCATGAGTAACACTTAGAGGGCTTTTACTGTTGTAGCCCCTGCAACTGAAAGAACAGAACGACTTGGTACTCACCGCCGCTCAAGCAGTGAAATTTTTTCGATTTTCACATTAACGTAAGCAACAGATATTTTCAGATCCCCCAAACTGCTAAGGTATTAAGACCTTTATGAACAAACTACCCGTGGCGCGTGCGCCCGTGTCTGAATGGCTCGCACAGTTACCGTCTGTCGATAAGATCCTATCGCTCAAATGCTCTGAAGATTGGTTGACACAATATGGCCGTGATGAGGTGTTGCGCGTCGTGCGCTCAACGCTATCATTGGTACGCCAAGAGTGTCTTGAAAATAAACGAACTACTCAACCCGACCTAGAAGTCTTGCTTGAGCTCATTGGGCAAACGCTTAAGACGCGTGCAACACCTAATCTGCGTCGCGTCCTCAATTTAACGGGTACCGTGCTGCATACCAATCTTGGACGGGCTGTCATGCCTCCTGAGGTGATTGAGGCGATGTCTAGTGCGGCAGCCGAGCCGTGCGCACTCGAGTACGATTTAGGCGAAGGCAAGCGCGGCGACCGCGACGAACTGGTTGAAGAGCTGCTGTGTGAACTGACGGGTGCTGAGGCTGCGACGGTCGTCAACAACAACGCGGCTGCCGTATTTTTATTACTGCACGCTTTATCAAACCGCAAAGAAACCATCGTGTCGCGCGGCGAACTGATTGAAATCGGCGGGGCGTTCAGAATCCCTGACATCATGAAACGCGCAGGTGCAAAACTCACCGAGGTTGGCACCACCAACCGCACCCATCCAAAAGATTTTGCTGAAGCGATCAACGCCAAAACAGCCTTGCTGATGAAAGTGCACACCAGTAACTATGTGGTGCAAGGCTTTACCGCTGAGGTGCCAGAAGCCGAGCTGGCGCGCATCGCCCACGAACGTCAGTTGCCCTTTGTGGTCGACTTGGGTTCAGGTACGTTACTTGACTTGTCGCGTTACGGCTTGCCCTCAGAGCCCACGCCCAGGCAAGCGATCGAGGCGGGTGCCGACCTCGTGACCTTCAGTTGTGACAAGCTGCTGGGTGGCCCGCAGGCCGGTATCTTGGTGGGTCGACGTGACTTGATCCAAAAAATTAAAAAGAATCCGCTCAAACGCGTCTTGCGGGTAGGCAAGGTCACCCTCGCAGGACTCGAGGCCGTGCTACGACTCTATCGCAATCCGGATACCTTGCCGCAGCGCTTGTCGGTGTTGCAATTGTTGACGCGCCCCGAGAGTGACATGCAAGCCCAAGCGCTGCGTTTGATACCGCAATTACAAGAGGCGCTGACAACCTGCGGGCTGACGTGTCGCACGCAGGCTGTGAAATCACAGATTGGCTCAGGGTCGCTGCCGGTTGAGCGTTTGCCCTCAGTTGCGTTGGCGATCGAGGCTAGTAATAAGGCGACCGAAAAGAAGGTCGTGCGTCTTGAGCGCCTGTTACGCGCGTCGGCCACGGCCGTGATTGGCCGCTTGTCAGATAAAACCTTGCTGTTAGATCTGCGTTGCCTGACGTCAGAAAAAGAGCAGGTTTTGGTCGAGCATGTGTTAACTGCAGCAGCAAATTTAGTGACGATGCGTTGAAGCTCGTCACTAAAAAAACGCAGTCCTCGCGGGCCAGTAAGACGGAGGCCCTGTTGCTGATGCGTGCAACGGGAAACGCCAGCCTGTGTGGCTTAGAGGTCGCTGTGGGCCGGTCCCGATGATCATCGGTACCGCCGGCCATATCGATCATGGCAAAACTTCGCTGGTGAAAGCGCTGACGGGTGTAGATGCCGATCGCCTTCCCGAAGAGCAGGCGCGTGGCATGACGATTGACCTTGGCTTTGCCTATACGTCCACCGAGTCTAAGGAGATTATCGGTTTTGTCGATGTGCCAGGTCACGAAAAGTTTGTGCATACGATGGCGGCGGGCGCCGTGGGCATGGATCACGGTTTATTGGTGGTGGCGGCCGATGATGGCATCATGCCGCAGACGCGCGAACATTTAAGAATTTTAGATTTGTTAGGGGTCGCCGGGCTCACGGTGGCGATCACCAAAGCGGACATGGTCGATGAGGCGCGTGCGCAGCAAGTCCGCGACGAGGTCGCGCATTACGTTGCGCAGACTCGGTTTGGTCAGGTGGATAGTCATGTGGTGTCAGCCCGTCAGGGACAGGGCCTGGCCGAGCTCAAACAGGCTTTGTTCACGCTGGCCGTCGAACAACCGCTTGAGCAAGCCAGCTATTTTCGGCTGGCGATTGATCGCGTATTTGTCGTGAAAGGCCTGGGGGTTGCCGTGACTGGGGCCGTCATTGCCGGGCAAGTACAGGTAGGCGATACGTTGACACTGGCGCATGCTGGGCGCGAGGTTCGAGTCAGATCTATTCATGCGCAAAACCAAAACGCTGAAACTGCTGGGGTCGGACAGCGCTGCGGCTTGGTATTGACCGGAGTCGAACTCGCTGAGGTTCAGCGCGGCGATTGGTTGTTGGCGTCGCAACTGAATCGACAGACCGCGCGCATTGATTGTTTGTTAAGCGTACCCAGCGACGGCGAGCGCTCGCTGAAAGACGGTGAGCGGGTGTTGTTGCATCATGGCTGCGAACACGTCGCAGCACGGTTGATTTTATTAGAGTCAAACGCCTTATTGCCCGGGCAGAGCGGTTTTGCGCAATGTGTACTTGACCGCGCACTGCCTTTTTGCTGGCATGATCGTTTAGTGCTACGTGACGGCAGCGCGCGCGTCACACTTGCGGGTGCGCAAGTATTGGATATCGCACCGCCTGTACGTGCGCGCAAAACGCCTGAACGTCTCGGAACCTTGCAGGTGCTGTGCCAGTCGTCTGCTGCTGAAGTAATAGGGACTTTATTACAAACTTCGCTCGTGCCGATTGCGCTCGAATACTGGGCGTTCGCGATGAACCGTGAGCCTCGGCAACTCATAGAAAGTTTAAAAGAATCTGTTGCGGTGACACTTAAAGTTGGTCAGGTTGAGCTTGTACTTGGCGCCGACGCGCGCGCAACCCTTTCTGAACGCTTGCGCAGTAGCCTACAGGCTTTTCACGCGGCAGAGCCCGATGAGCCGGGCGTGGCGCTTGAGCGTCTGCGGCGCATGGCTTTACCGTTTTTAGACGCGTCAGTGTTTAAGGCTTGGGCACAATACCAAATTGATTCAGGTGCCATCACCTTAACCGGTAGCTTCGCGCACCTGCCTGAACACCGGATTACGTTGAGCGCAGGTGAGCAAATACTGTGGCAAAAAATCTTGCCTAAGATGCTTGAACAAGGGTTTGATCCACCCTGGGTGCGTGACTTGGCCTTGAGTGTTTCAGCCAGCGAAGATAGCGTCCGTACCTTATTAAAAAAACAGGCACGCACGTCGCTGGTGGTGCAGTTGGTTAAAGATTTGTTTTATCCCCATACAACCATGGTGGCGTTAGCCAATGTTTTACGTGCGCTGCTGCAACTTCACGGCGCAGTGAGTGTGGTGCAGTTTCGCGATACCTCGGGGCTCGGACGTAAGCGGGCGATTCAAGTGCTTGAGGCGTTTGATCGTATTGGTTTAACCCGCCGCGTTGTGGCAAATGCGCGTCAAAGTCGGGGCGCTGAGAAAGATCACCGTATCGTGCGTAACGCGGGGCTATTTGTAGAAACAGATTCTGACTAACGCCAGCAGCACGCTCGTGATTCAGACGAACACCAGAGGTAAGCGCGTGATGTGAGGCGAATACCAGCAGTACGCGCGTGATTTATGTGCCGCAATTTGACAAGCAAATCTGATAAAGTGCAGTTCTAAGGAAGAGTCACGCTCTCGGGTGGGACGTCCGGACTTCAAATCCGGGAGGGGCTGTCGTACAGTCCTTGGTGGGTTCGACTCCCATACTCTTTCGCCAAATTTTGAAAGGGCATCAAACGCGTGGCTGAGATTCGTGGATGTGAGTTTCCAGATGACCTGATGTACGACGACGAGCTCAATGTTTGGTTTCGTGAGTCGGGGGGGGGACAAGTTGAGGCGGGTTTAACGGCCTTCGGTTTAGCGCTTGTGGGTGACCTCTATATGTTTAATCCGCGTCCGGTGGGGCGCGAGATCGAGGCCACCAAGGCTTTTGCTTTGGTCGAAGTCGCCAAAACAGTCTTGTCGGTGCGCACGCCCTTTGCGTGTGTTGTTGCCGAAATCAACACACCGCTTGAAACAACGCCTTTCAAAATCAACCGCAGCCCCTACATGAATTGGCTTGTACGGCTCGAGCCCAACGATTTAGCGCAGGCGCGTCGCCTGTTGCTTAGCGGCACCGAAGTCGCCGTACGCGCGCACGAATTAATGGATTTGCACGGGATGACTTCGTTGGAAGAATTTAAACGTCCGCTAGGTTCATCATGACCTCGCTGGTGCTGCAGTTGTGGCAAAGCAGTACCGCTGCGCCCCAGTTAGCTGCGACACCCTTCATGCTGGCTGCTTCGGCGGCGGCGATGGATTGGCCCGTTGAGATTCATGCCTTGGGTGCCAGTGTTGAATTATTTGTGCGTGACAATGCTGCCAGGCACCAAGCAGTAGCCCCCTTGAATCGCCCTCTATCGGCCTACATCGAAGACGCCACGCGCTCGGGTGTAACGGTCTATCTCTGCAGCACTGCTATGCGCGATCGTGGCTTAGAGCCCGAAGCGATGCTTGAGGGCTGCCAAAGCGTGCTCGGAATGGTGTCGATGCTAGAGCGGTTGGCGCGGGCCGATACGACCGTGCTCACTTACTGAGGCCAGCACGTGTCTGCGCAGGCAGTTGCTTAGCACTCGTTGTGCAACCTCACTTATTCAGGCAATTGCGTCAGCTTAATCAGGAAAACGAGTTTTTCAAAGAGTCGCTCAACTTGAAGGTCCGGATTTTGCGCCCAGAGCAATGTTCCAAAACGCTGGCAGAAACGCCTCTGCGACAAGTAAGGGTTGTGTCGAACGCACAAACACCGAGCGCCGGGCGTAGACCCGTGTATGCGAGGCCGGCGCGGCTTGGCTGGGTTGACACAGCGGCACACCAAGCCCCGAGGTCGCCAAGCGATGCAAGGACACATGACGAGTGAGAGCCGTCAATGGATATAAGGGCATACCAAACTTCAGGGTCGTAAACTCGAAATCAGAGCGTGCGATTGCGCGGTCATGATACAAAATATCGGCTAACGGGCGGTTGCGCAGTTGCCTCACCGCTTGCCAGTGACCGTTCGACGCTTTAAGCGGGGTCACGCTACGGGCCACCACACAATCCACCCCTAAGATCGACATGCAGACTTCACGCTGCCAAAGCGCATGCCCGGTGGGCAGTGCGAGCCGTGTCGCCTCGTCTTGGCTGGCGCGGCACACTTTTTCAGACAACACGCGCAAGGTCAATACGCCGAGCGCGCGCAGCCCTTGGGTGAGCGCCCCTGGGCGCGTGAGCCAATGACGCTGAAGCTGGGAAACACTGGGAGCAGGGTCAGTCATCCAACCGTTGAGTCTGCTTATTTTCTGCATAGTTGTATTATCGCAAGTTATGGAAAAAGTGCGTATTTCAAAATTGATGGCCGAGCAAGGCCTGTGCTCGCGCCGCGAAGCCGACAGCTACATCGAGCGTGGGTGGGTCAAAGTCGATGGCGTCGTGGTGACGCTGGGCGAGCGCGCCTTGCCCACGCAAACCATCACGCTCGAGCGATCGGCCGCAGTGCAGCAAACCTCGCGCGTGACCATTCTGATCCACAAACCAATGGGTTATGTGTCGGGGCAGGCTGAAGACGGCTACACCCCAGCGGTGGCGCTCATCGGCCCACAAAGCCGGGCGCTGTCTGATCGCAGTCCGCAACGCTTTGAGCGCTCGCAGCTACGTGGGTTAGCGGTTGCGGGTCGGCTGGATATCGATTCAACCGGCTTATTAGTCATGACGCAAGACGGTCGCGTGGCGCGTCAGTTAATCGGCGACGATACCGAAATCGACAAAGAATATCTGGTGCGCGTGCAGGGGCGCTTAGCCCCCGCCAAGCTTGAGCTGCTCAACGAAGGTTTGTCGCTCGATGGTAAAAAACTTAAGCGCGCACAGGTTCGTTGGCAAAATGACGATCAGTTGCAGTTTATTTTGAACGAAGGCAAAAAACGCCAAATCCGCCGCATGTGCGAAATGGTCGGTTTAAAGGTGCTGGGGCTCAAGCGTGTGCGAATCGGTCAAGTACGCCTGGCCGATCTGCCCGTTGGCCAATGGCGCTATCTGCGCGCCGACGAGTCGTTTTGACCCATCCAATGCGTGTGCAAGATTTAGAGCCTGAGTGAGCGAAGTCTTTGATCCGTTGGTCAGAGAGCGTCCGCTGCTTAGTGTTCTAGAAAGTCAAGTTTGTAGCCCGCGCGGGCGTCTTGCCCTAGCACTTTGACCAGCCAGGGCAAGGTTTCTTTTAGGGCGGCGTTCAGCGTCCACGGCGGATTGATCACAAACATGCCGCTGCCGTGTAAACCCAGCCCGTCTTCTGACGGTTTGTGCACACTCAGGCTGGCATACAGCCAGTTTTTTGCGCCCGCACGTTCAAGCTGGCGGGGCAGCTCTTGCGCCTCGCGGCGCTGTATCTGAGGGCACCAGACTGCATAGCATCCGGTCGGAAACCGAATCATCGCGTCTTTGACCGTGTCGATCACGTGCCGGTAGTCTTTTTTGTCTTCGTACGAAGGGTCCATCAATACGATTGCACGCCGGCTAGGTGGCGGGATGTGTCCCTTGAGGCCCGCAAAACCATCGCTCTCATAAAGGGTGGTTTGCTTCAGCGTTTGTGAGCCGCGTTGCTCAAGATTCATGGTCAAAATGTCTGCCTCGCTTGGGTGCATTTCAAACAAGCGCAATTTATCCTGGCTGCGGCACGACTCAAGTGCAATCCACGGCGACCCCGGATACAACCGGAGTTCGCCATCTGGATTCAAGTTACGAATGACCTCGAGGTAGGCTTCAACCATCGGAGGGCCCGCTTTTTTGGTGTCCCACAGCTTGCCAATGCCTGAGGCAAACTCACCATTCTTTTGCGCCCAATCACCTTGCAAATCGTAAAGCCCAGCGCCCGCGTGCAAATCAATAAACGAGTACGGCACCTCTTTTTGATTGAAATATTGCAGGATATGCACCAGAACGAGGTGTTTCAGTAAATCAGCATGATTGCCAGCGTGAAAGCCGTGGCGATAACTAAACAAATCGTTCTCCGTGATCAGGCCAAGCGCCCGAGGGTTACTCTGGTTGAATCAAGTCAAGGGCATCGGTAATGACTGAATCAACGCCCCACTGTAAAAGCGTCGCGGCACGCGCTGGGTCATTCACTGTCCAGGCCGCTACGCGAAAACCGGCAGTGTGTACCGCGTTGACCAGCGACTCTGTGAGTGACAGGTGATGCAGGTGAATCGATACGCAACCCAGTTGCGCGAGTGTCTCACGCCAGTTTGTGTCTAGCTCTTTTGTAATCCAGCCGCGGGGCAAGTCTGGGGCTGCTTTTTGAGCTGCCTCGAGGGCTGTGAGCGAAAAAGACGACAGCAACGGTGGCACCAAGACCCCGTGCCAGTCGCGTTTGGCCTGTCGGGCAATCGCCATGCCGGTGAGCATCTCAAGACCGGGCGTGGGCTTGATCTCGATATTGCTGGCCATATTTTGGGCCAGCGTGTACTGGGCGATTGCTTCAAGCGTAGGGATGGGTTCGCCACGAAAAGCAACATCAAACCAGCTGCCGGCGTCTAACGTCGCTAAGGCAGCGTAGGGCTGGTCAGCGGCGCGGCCAAGGCCATTGGTAGTGCGCTCAAGATCAGCATCGTGCAGCAAGATGGCGACCTGATCCTGGCTGAGTTTGGCGTCAAATTCGACCATTTTGTAGCCAAAACTCGCGCCCACACGCATGGCCGCCAGCGTGTTTTCTGGGGCGAGCGAGCCGGCTCCGCGGTGGGCAACTAAGCGCGGGTAGGGCCAGGGTGGCAAAGTCTGCATGAAAAAATCCAAAGGCTAAATGAGCCAAGGTGCAAGCATAACGCACCGAGTGGTAAACTTTGCCCGCTTCGACTCTAGGCGTGCGATCTCTCATGTTTGATTTTATTCGTAATCACCAGCGCTGGATGCAGTTAATTCTGCTTCTTTTGATCCTGCCGTCGTTTGTTTTCTTTGGCGTGCAAGGCTATTCAAGCTTTATGTCCAGCGAGCCTGAACTGGCTACGGTTGACGGCAAAGGCATCACTTTAGGCGAGTTCAACAACGCGCGTCGCGCGCAGCTTGAACAATATCGCAACATGTTGGGCGCGCAGTTTGACGCGGCCGCCTTTGACACGCCTGGATTTCGAGAGCAGTTGCTCAACACATTGATTGATCAGCGGGCGATCGCCATCGCCGCGACTAAGGGCGCGTACTCAGTGTCTGATGAAACGCTTAGACGCAGCATTGCCGCGATTCCGGCGGTTCAACAAGATGGGCAGTTTTCACCTGAGCGCTATCGGCAGGCTTTAGCGGCGCAAGGGCTAACGACCACCGCATTTGAGCAGGGTTTACGTCGTGACTTAACTTTGGCGCAGGTGCTCCAGCCCATTGGTTTAACCGCACGCGTACCCGCCGACATTGGTCAAAAGATTTTTGCTTTGATCACCGAGCAACGTAGCGTGGCGCGTAAGGTGTACGCGCTAGAGGCTTACGCCAAAAATATCACGGTATCGCCCGATGACATCAAGGCTTGGTACGACGCGAATCAAGCCAAACTGGTGATTCCTGAAAATCTCGATATTGAGTACATTGTCCTCAACGAA
>JBIIWK010000101.1:0-10718 GCA_044338955.1 Burkholderiaceae bacterium | reverse complement strand
ATCATTGGTTCGTATCCCTCTCGCAGACCAAAAGCAAAAAACCTGAGATCTCATCACCTCAGGCGGTCTTTGATGTAGTTATGGCTGCCCCGCCAGTATCCTTGGAAGTTCAATCGGTTACGTGATAACAGCACTAAATTACCACCATTAGTTTTCCCGTCATCTTCAAGAAAACCTCAAGAACACTCCAAGTAAAACTCCAAGCATGATCATTCAGCGGTTACCAAGAGGAATGCGCAAGTCCTCTAACCGAGACGACACCGCCAGTTGAGTCAGCTCTCGTAGCGCCGCTCGTTCAATGAATACGACGCGAAATCTAATTCATTTTAAAAATGCATTTACAGTTTCTGCAAAGCGTCCGTATTGCTGAAACAAGAACGCATGACCTCCGTCGTAATAGGCCAACCAAGAATATGGGATCTGACTAGCAATTAACTGAGAGTTTTTTGGAATATCAATAACATCGTAACGGCCATCAGTAATCAATACTGGAGTTTTAATGTTTTTGAGATCTTTAAAATTACTCTGATTATTACTCCATAAAGTAGTACGTGCTCGATCTTGACGAATGGTTGTTTCTTTGGAGACCTTAAAGTCATTCGGCAGCTCTCCATTTTCTACTGCTAATTTGAGGCGCCCCAGAACTTCAGTGGCAGCCAATTTTCCTGCTGCATTATCTGTAAAGACTAAGCCCAACTTTTCCATCTCTGGAATATTGGGGTTATTCAATTTGCTCTCGACGTTCTCTGAGGCAGGTATCTGATAACTACCACCCGGATTAGCGGCAGCTAAAACCGCTTTATTAATCATATCTGGATGCCTAATTAAGAACTGTTGCGCAATCCGAGCCCCCATCGACCAGCCAAGTATATTGACCTTTTTAAAACCCAATTCTTTGGCCAATCCTGCAGCATCATCAGCCATTTGTTCCATGGTCGTGTTGTTTTCGGCAGTATCGGTGGATAAGCCTACACCTCGGTTATCAAAAACAATCAGTTTGTTATTTTTTGATAACTCCGCTAAAAGAGCAGGGTCCCACAAAGACATTGTGGAAAGAAAGCCGTTAATCATCAGTAGTGGTGGACCCTCTCCGCGGGTGTAATAAGCCAATTTGACATCCCCAACCTGCGCATACTTAACCTCCGCCTTAAATGACTTTTTATCAAATGACTTTTTAGCGCAAGCGCTTGTCATCAGGGCAGCAATAAGAACGGCAAAAATTACAAATAGTGTTTTTATTGACACTTTATTAGCTGAAACCATGCGGTTATAAATTGAGTTCATTTATTTCTCCAGTCATTCATTCCTACATCCTAGTGGACCCAACGGGCTACTCTCTTACCGTAGTAGAGCGACTCACTGTCAAAGCAGCGAAATGACTGTACAAGCATGTCAAATAGTACGGCACCGCATTATTACCACCAAACGGTAATAGTGTAACGATTCATCACTTATCGAGCCCATGAAGCCATGTAGCTATGCAACGATAGCCACTCAGTACGCCCGTGCGTTCGAAGATGAGGTGTTGATAGTCGCCATGAACTTGTTCCTTGATGCGCGCGCGCAGTCATCTTTCCGGCAATTTGCCGTCTTGCTGCCCCTTGCGACAGTCAAATCCTTGCTCGACTGATCCATATAGATTCGTGGATCGGACTGGCTGCAAGATTTGTACATCACGCGAGTGACTTCAGTCATTGGTTAGTATCCCTCCCGCAGACCAAAAGCAAAAAATCTGAGATTTCAGCACCTCAGACGGTTTGTGATGTTGTCAGGGCTGGCCCGCCAAAACAATTTCGAACTGACTCCAAGTCGTTCGAACAATTTCCAACTCGTTCGGGGCCTCCTTGGGTGCGTTCCTAGAACTCTTTCCGGATCAGACACGCTTCTTCAAAGGCCTCAATGTCTTTGCGCCGGTACAAGACTTTCCCCACGACCTTCATTTTAATATTTGATTGCCAGAAAGTCACCAGTCGTATCAGACACTTGTGGTCACCGCGAGCATGGGCAATCCAAATAACATCCCAGCCCACGCTTACTGACTTGCCAAAAGCGTGAACATTACCGCTGCAGGAATCGTAACGCCCGTAAACCGAACTTGCGCACCTCTTCCAGTAGTAAGACCAAGGACGCAACGCCAACCGCCAGACCCCAATCGGCCCACGCCATACCAGTGGTGCCGAAGACGTGTGATGCAGGTGGCCAATGCACGGCCACTGCCTGTAATACCAGCGTGCCGATCAGCGCGATCCACAGCATGCGGTTTCCAAAAAAGTCGGCGTTGAAGGCGGAGCCTGTTTCACTGCGCGCGTTGAAGACGTTGAAGAATTGAAATAGCACGAAGGTCGTGAATGCCATCGTCAAGGCGCGGTCTTCGGCGCCTGTCTGTAGTCCGTAGTGCAGAACCGCCAGAGTGCCCATCATCATTGTGATGCCGTAGGCAAAGATTCGCGCCATGCGTGTGAGTGGCAATACCGACGCGGCGCGTGGACGTGGTGGTTCGTTCATAATGCCAGGGCGTGCGCCATCGAGTGCGAGAGAGACCGCCAACGGGCCGTCCATGATGATCGCGACCCAAAGAATCTGCAACGCCGTGAACGGCTCTGGCAATCCTATAAGCGGTGCGAAGAATACGGTCAGTATTGCGCCTATAGTTGTCGAAAGTTGGAAGCGAACAAACTTTAGGATGTTGTCGTACAGCGTGCGCCCTTGTCGCACTGCGCTGACGATGGTGGCAAAGTTGTCATCGGTCAGCACCATGGTGGCAGCTTCCTTGGCAACTGCCGTTCCGCTGATGCCCATCGCCACGCCGATGTCCGCCTGCTTGAGCGCGGGCGCGTCGTTGACGCCGTCGCCGGTCATTGCCACGACATGCCCCTTGGCCTGAAGTGCCCGCACGATCTTTACCTTGTGCGCGGGTGTCACCCGCGCGAACACCGCAATCTTGTCAATCGCTGCGGCTAGCTGCGCGTCAGGCATGCGGTCAAGTTCCGCGCCCGACACTGCGCGCCCCTGAAGGCCCAGCTCCGACGCAATAGCCGATGCTGTGGTCTGGTGGTCGCCAGTGATCATCTGGACCGCAATGCCAGCCTTTTGGCATTCGGCAATCGCCTGCCGGGCCTCGGCGCGGGGCGGATCCATCAACCCGATCAGCCCGACAACGCGCAACTCATTGATCCACCCAGAGAGGTCGCCAGCCACATCAAATGTGCTCATAGGCAGAGTGCGCGATGCTACCAGTAGCCCGCGCAGACCAAGTTTCGCGAGCGACTGGTAGTCGACGTCGAAGGCCTTTCTGCGCAATGCGTCGAGCGGTTGCGATGCACCTGCTGTATGCCATTGCGTACAGCGAGCTAGCAGTACGTCGGGCGCGCCTTTGACGAACACCTGCACATCATCACCATCACGGTGGAACGTGGCCATGAATTTGTGCGCCGAATCGAAGGGCACCTCTGCCAGGCGTGGCAGGTCGCGTTCGATCTGATCCCGAAAGATCCCGCCCTTGGCTGCGAGAACCAGCAGTGCCGCCTCCATCGGGTCGCCAATCACCTTGCCGTTGTCGACGTGGCTGTCATTGCAGGACACCAACGGTCGCATCAGCGCAGCGAAATCAGCTTCGCCGGCCGTGCCTGCGGCCGGTGAGATGTTTCCTTGCGCTTGATAACCCTCACCGGACACCTCGAAGCGTCCTCCAGCATAAAAGAAGGTGCGTGCCGTCATCTGGTTGAGCGTCAAGGTGCCAGTCTTGTCAGAGCAAATCACCGTGGTACAGCCCAACGTCTCGACACTGGCCAGGCGCTTCACAATCGCATGCTGGCGCGCCATCTTGTGCATGCCGAGTGCCAGTGTGACCGTGACGACGACCGGCAGCCCCTCGGGCATTGCCGCAACCGACAGCGCGATCGCGTCTAGCATGATGTGCACCAGTCCTGCACCACGCAAATACTGCAGGAATGACAGCAGCCCGACCAGCGTCAAAGCGATTATGCCCAAGCGCTTACCGAGCCGATCAAGTTGAACCTGCAATGGTGTGGCGACTTCTTCGGTTGCCGCCAGCTCCTGCGACAAACGACCCATTTCGGTTTGCAGGCCAGTGGCAGTGACGATAAGTTCGGCGCGCCCTCGAGTGAGCAGCGTGTTCATATAAGCTAGGTTGTTGCGGTCGCCCAGCGGCGCATCTAATGCTGCCAGAAACGCAGCATCTTTGACAGATGGGTGTGATTCGCCGGTCAGCGCTGATTCGTCGATTTCAAGTCCCACCGCAACGGCAAGGCGCCCGTCGGCCGCAACACTGTCACCGGCTTCGAGCAGCAAGACATCTCCCGGAACGACTTCGTCAGTGTTGATCACTTGGCTAATGCCATCGCGGCGCACGCGCGCCTTTTTGGGCAGCATCGACTTCAAGGCATCGAGGCTGCGTTCGGCACGGTACTCCTGGTAAAAACCGACCAGCGCATTGATCACGACTACCGCCAGAATGACCACGGCATCCTTGATGCTGCCGACCAGCGCCGCCAGCGTAGCCGCCCCGATAAGGATCAGGATAAGAATGCTCTTGAACTGCCCCAGCAGCACGCGCCAGGGCGAACGAGGTGGTGTCTGCGGTAGCCGATTGGGGCCATGGCGGGCGATGCGTTCTAGGGCCTGCGCGCTGGTCAGGCCAGCTTTGAGGTGAACCTCCATGGCCGTGGCCACGGCTTCTACGGTCAGCGTGTGTGTCGTGACCCGTGTATTGGCGATCGTCATGGTGCGTTCCTCACTGTGCGAACTGCGGGATAAAGTGTGGGCCGCCTTCAGTCTTGAAGCTGGGTGCTGCCGCACCAACAAGCAATCAGTTTGTCATCCATACTAGGTTTTTACTGGGGTCACCTGCACACTTGCCCGGCCTAGGTTGCGATAGATCCTGCCCCTTCGAAGAATAGGCCACCACTCGTACAGATAGATCTGCATTGGGCGCCACATTGCAACCCAGCCGCCAATGAGAAGGCTTTCCTTCAGTACCTTGAGCAATGGGTTGTTGGCAAAGCCGGACAGGAGATCGGAGCCATCAACGGGTACAAGTATCTTCATGAGTCCTCACACAATCCACAATGACAGATAGAGTGATGTCATTGAAGAAATAAGTGTATGACCTTCGCCAGTACTCGACATGACATACATCAAGGAACGACCGCTATCCGGCGTCTTGCTTGTTTGGCTTGTTGTTAAGTTGACGCCCTTAGGGGGGTGACCTACCGCACTTCTAAAATGCTTGCGCCAACATACTTAATCTGTAGATCATGGTGCAAGCGGTTGCTAACTTGGCAAGACCATTGACCACATAGCCTGCGGTATGGCCGGGGGGCGTGTGGTCATTGTTTTTGCCCGGCCTTGGAATTCGTCATGGAAGCTCTCTTCATTTCAACCGGAGTTGTCGCACTCGCGACTAATCGCGTGGTCAAACGTGGTTAGTCGCACCCCATGTGGCGTCGATACATTTCGGGGTTATGCCCGACGGGGATATTCTTGCAAGGATCTTCGGCGTAACCGCGAAGAATGTTGTAACGCTTGATCTGTTCTGGCTTGAGGTACTGCACCGTTTTGAAGTGTTGAGAAAGATGAATAAAGCGAAGTTCTGTCCTCGCTGACTCAGACTCAGCTAGCAAACCGCGCAGAGACGCCTCGTTTATAGCCCCCTTCGCAAAGGCGGTCTCTAGTGCCGTTTCTGCCGCGATGAGGCGCTCGCCAGTCGGTATAGCCGCTTTACGCATATCATTAAGTAGAGCCTGAGTTTTGACCTCCTGATCATCAGTCAACGGAATCTGATCTTTGAGCTCTAATAGATGGGCAGGGCCGGGCATGCCGTTGAGTTCGGCTGCCAAGGCAAGTCCCCAGCCACCACCCCGTCGAAGTTCTTTGATTTCGTCATCTGACAGGGACTTGACCGCTCGGTTTTGCATCCCCGCGTAGGGCGTCTGCGACCCGTGATTGTGTTGCCCCAAAGCCGATAAAGGAACGCAGATGGAAAGTGCCAGTAGCAAAGTGCTCAATTTCACAGGTTTCTCCAGAGAATGATTCGAACTACAGCCAGTGAGATTCCAATACGGATCTTGAGCCAGTTTACGATTAGCATTTTAGTGCCAATAAAGGAGACTCAATGAAAGGCGTTGTCGTATGTCCGCAGCCGCGTGCTGCCGAGGTGGGGGCAGAGATCCTTGAACAGGGCGGTAACGCTTTTGATGCTGCGCTGGCAACGGCTTTCTCGCAAATGGTCAATGATCCCTTTATGTGTGGTCTGGGTGGCATGGGGACCTTGCACTACTTTCATGCAGCGACGGGCACAAGCGGGATGATCGATTTTTATAACCGCGCGGGCGCTAACGTGCGCCCGGATATGTGGGAAAAAGACTGTAAGGGTCGCACGCCGATTTCTGGCTATAGCTTGTTTGATGATTTTCGAAGCGAGATTGGCTATACAGCCATCATGACGCCTGGCACCCCAGCGGGGCTCGGTTTGTTTCATGAAAAGCTTGGCTCGATGCCCTGGGCTGATTTGATCGCACCGGCGATTGCACAAGCGAACGAAGGGATCTTGGTCACACCAAACTTGGCGAGTGTGTGGAGTGGTTACGCCCAGCCCGGTATACCGGATGGTCTCACGCGCATTCGTAAAACCGACGAATGCGCCCGTGTGTATCTGCACCCTGAGGGGCGTTTGTTCAAAGTTGGCGATGTGATGCGACTGCCTGACTATGCTCGCACCCTAGAGCGACTCGCCAAAGGCGGTTGGCGCGAGTTTCATCAAGGTGCGCTGGGGGATGAAATCGCCCGCGACCTACAAGCCAATGGCGCCTTCGTCACCCGCCAAGATTTAGCCGACTATCAACCCGAAGAAAGTGCACCTTTAGTGGGATCGTATCGCGGCTATGAGGTGCGCTCTAATCCGCCACCAGGTAGTGGTGCAACCTTAATCGAAATGTTGCAGATTCTCGAGCATTTTGATCTGAGCGCTCTCGATCATGGCTCGGCACGGCACATCGATTTAGTGGCGCGCGCGATGGCTGCGGCCCATGTGGATCGTAATGCTTACCTGGGCGACCCACGTTTTGCAGACGTCCCCACCGAGATGTTGATTTCTAAAAAGCGTGCAGCGTATTGGGCTGATCGCATTCAGTCAGGTCAGTATGCAGGTGGCCAAGAAGAAGCGCCACCGGGATGCACTACGCACGTATGCGTGATGGATGCCGAGGGTAATGCGGTGTCGATGACGCATACGCTCGGCACAGCCGCGGGCGTCGTCACCCCAGGCTTGGGCTTTAACTACAACAATTCGATGAAGCTGTTTGATCCAGTCCCGAATAGAAAGAATTCGATGGCCCCGGGCAAAGCACGCACGACCGGGATGGTGCCCACCATGTTGCTCAAAGACGGCAAGCCTGTGTTGTTAGCCGGTGCGCCTGGCGGGAGCGTGATTATTAGCGCGACCTTGCAGGCGATTTTGAACGTCGTGGATTTTGGAATGTCGCCAGTGGAAGCGGTCACGGTTCCGCGTATCCATTGCGAGGGCCTGGGGATCCACACAGAGGCCACTGTACCGCGCTCGGTGATTAAAGAATTACGTGCCTTAGGCCATACCGTTCACCAAAGCGCGCATAGCTTCGAGCCCAGCATGTCGCGTGCACATGTGATTTCAACCATTGGAGGGCGCATGCGCGGCGGTGCTGACCCAAGAGGTGGGGCAGGGGTTGTGTACGCGCGGTAAGGTTGGCTGAGGGGGCTTAGCGCCGCTACCCCCCTCAGGGTTGCCAGGCTTAACTAGCCTCTTTTGGTTTCGTCAGAAGACTCGCGATCACTGACGTCGCAAGAATGGCCCCTACTACTCCCAGTGAGGTTCCGACAGAGATCTTGACCCAGTCAACAATTAACATCTTGGTGCCAACGAACACAAGAATCACGCCCAGACCGTACGTCAGCAAATGGAAGCGATCCTTCAGATCGGCAAGCAGAAAGTACATCGCGCGTAAACCAAGAATCGCGAAAATATTCGAGGTCATCACGATAAAAGGATCGTCAGTGATTGCAAAAATTGCCGGAATACTATCGACTGCAAAAACGACATCAGTGATACCGATTAAAATCATGACGACGAACAAAGGCGTATAAAACCTCACGTTCTGGCGAACCACCCAGAATTTTTCACCATCAAAATCTGGTGTCAGATTCAGGTGCCCCCGCATCCATTTCAAGATAGGATTTTTTTCGAGGTCAGAATTGGCGTTTGCAAATATCAGCATTTTGATACCAGTCACCAATAAGAAAAGACCGAAGAGGTAAAGCACCCAGTGAAATTCTTTGATGAGCCAAGCGCCCACCAGAATCATGGCTGCACGCAGAACGATTGCACCAATCACACCTAGGATCAGCACCCGTTTCTGCAGCTCTGCAGGGACGGCAAAGTAGGTGAATAACATCAGAAACACGAAAATGTTGTCTACCGCTAGGGATTTTTCAATCAGGTAGCCGGTAAAAAACTGTGTCGCTTTGGCATTCGCGACTTCACGCCCGGCTTCTCCATCGAGATACCACCACAATAGAACGTTGAAAAAGAGTGCTAGAGCAACCCACAGCGCTGACCACCTGAGTGCCTGGCCTATTGAGACACGATCGTCTCCTTTCTTTTGCAGGACAAGCAAATCGACTGCACAAGCGAGCACGACAAATACAGCAAAGCTTGCCCACATCCACCAGCTACCAATTGATTCCATGTTGATTCTCCGAAACGTTCATTCGATGACCGGATGGCCCATCGCGAATCGAAGGTCTTGCCGCAATCTTTGTTTAAGATTACTCACCAGACCGGAGCGATGTTGAAGACATCGGCTCGTATTGACGGCCCTTGGCGCTGAGGCTACTCCCCTTCAAGCGAAACCAGCTTATCACGTGTTTGAAAATGTACAATTAAAACCCCATCGCAAGTGTGGAAATCCTCGCTGGTGCTGCTTAATGGCGTCTAGTAACCCCCAACAGTCAATGTTTAACGGTTATTGCAGCGAACTTTTTGCACCCCAATCTCCAATCGCTTTGAAAGATCGATGGGCTCATTGGCGTCTTGAGCACTCGGGGGACCTCAATCCTCATGCTCGGCACAACAGCATCGGTTAAGCTTGCGATCAACCGTCGGTCACGTCAATTGAGCACGTATGAAACGCCTCGCTAAGCTTATCTCTGCATTCAGGTCGCCGGCTGCTGTCGACTCGTCAGTCGAGCGCCTTGTCCGTACGAAAATTAACGGAAAATCCTACAGCATCTCGTCTGACGATGATTACCTGGATCATGTTGAGGGAGAGTTCGAGCCCGAAATGGTCTCGCTCTTTCAATCATTGCTTCAACCGACCGACACGGTCTTGGATATTGGCGCAAATATCGGCTGTACCTCACTATTGTTTGGCGATCTTGCGCGTCAGGTCTATAGTTTTGAGCCGTCTCCGACCACGCACCGATGGCTTGTTGAGAACGTGCAGAGAGCCAAGCTGAATAACGTTGAACCCATCAATTTGGGTTTGGGTAAAGACGCTGGTACCTTTGAACTGACCTTTGCGCCAAATAACCGCTCTGGCGGTTTTGTGTCCAATTTGACAAGCGCCTCTGAAGGGCATCAAGTTGAGACAATCACCATTGCAAAAGGTGATGACTTCATGCGTGAGCATCAGATCGCTAAAGTCGATTTTATTAAGATCGACGTCGAGGGTTTTGAGCAGAGCGTTATTGAAGGGCTTGCTGAGACCATCGCGCGTGATCAGCCGATTGTCGCGCTCGAGCTCAATCATTGGTGCCTGAATGCGTTTCAGAGAACCTCTGTGCCGGATTTTTTTGATTTTCTGCGCGGCGTTTTTCCTTATCTCTATGCAGTGGATATGCGTTACACGAGTAATTTACGTGACCGCCTTCACCGTGAGCTGTTGCCATCTTTTTACGACAAAAAAGATGCAAGAAATTTGCATAATCAAGATGCGGCATACCATGTGATGTATCGCCACATTTTGCATGGCTCAAGTTACCCGACTTTGGTGGGGGCCTTCAATCCAACACAACTCACTGCCCTGTCTTCACTGTTTGGAATACAGGTTGCCCGGCGCGGGGAAATGATGCGCTAGCGCGCGCCCTCTGAAGCCTATTTTCACGCTATGCCCTCAAACCCTACGCACTCAACCTATCGGCCAGACATTGATGGTCTGCGTGCGATCGCGGTTTTGTCGGTTGTGTTGTTTCATGGTTTTCCGCAGATATTTAGAGGCGGCTTCATTGGTGTAGACGTCTTTTTTGTGTTGTCTGGGTATCTCATCAGTCGCATTATTTTTGAACAGCTCAATCAAGGTAGGTTTAATTTTCTTGATTTTTACGCTCGTCGAATTAAGCGAATTTTCCCTGCCTTACTGATTGTCTTAGTTGCCGCCTACATCGCGGGGTGGTTCATACTGCTCGCTGACGAATACGGCCAATTAGGCCGACATATTGCAGCTGGCGCTGCCTTTATTTCAAACTTTGTCTTGTGGGGCGAGTCTGGCTATTTCGACAACTCGGCGCACACCAAGCCGCTGCTTCATTTGTGGAGCCTAGGTATTGAAGAGCAGTTTTATATTGTGTGGCCGTTGCTGTTGTGGGTGGCCTCAAAGTTAAGATTTTCACTCTTTGCGTTGACCCTCATTCTTGCAGCGCTTTCGTTTTATCTGAACATCACCGGA
>JBIIWK010000100.1:0-10791 GCA_044338955.1 Burkholderiaceae bacterium | reverse complement strand
TCGCTGCGATATTGTTTACCCATTTTCGTGGCAAGGTGCGCTTGGCTCTTGGGCGCCAACTCCTTGATCATTCGATACTTTTAGCTCCAATTAACGCTTTGATAGTGCTCAACTCAAGGGTTCCAACCACCCCGTATCTGTCGATCGACCACATCCCAGAACTCAAACTTTTAGAGGATCACTGGGAGACCATACGAGACGAGGCGGCTCATTTGACCAATTTACAGGCCATCAAGGCGCCCGAGTTGCATAACGACATTGGGTTTAACTCATTTTTTAAGTACGGCTGGAAGCGCTTTTACTTAAAGTGGTACGACGCCAAGCACCCCTCAGCGCAGAGCCTATGCCCAAAAACGGTCGCCCTGCTCAATCAAATCCCAAGTGTCAAAGCGGCCATGTTTGCCGAGCTTCCGCCTGGCGGACAATTAAACCCCCATCGTGACCCTTTCGCCGGCTCTTTGCGCTATCACCTGGGTCTGATCACCCCCAATGATGATCGGTGTTACATCGACGTTGATGGACAGCGCTATAGCTGGCGCGATGGCGAAGGCGTGATTTTTGATGAAACCTATGTGCATGAGGCGTATAACCGTACGCTCGAAAATCGCATTATTTTGTTTTGTGACATCGAGCGCCCATTGAAATGGGGCTGCGCCCGCAACTTTAACCACTGGTTTGGGCGTGTGTTCATAACTGCTGCCAGTTCACCGAACGATGTTGGTTTAGATCAAACCGGGTTGATCAACAAACTGACGCAATATCATTGGCAAGTGGATCAAAAGAGACGTGCGTTTAAAAGGGCGAATCGTACTTTGTACAAGGCTACAAAATTTGGTCTGATCGCGCTAGCAATTTATCTGTTTCTAAGCGTTTAAGCTTTACGCGCACTGCGGGAGCACTAGCGCTGCATTGCATCAAAGGCCTTTTGCAGGCGTTTGGCTGAAACGGGCATCGGTGTGCGTAACTCTTGCGCAAACAAAGCCACCCGTAGCTCTTCGAGCAACCAGCGAAATTCGTCTAGCCCTTGATCTGGAGCACCCTTTAGCGCACTGCGGGCGCGCGCATACTGCGCCAGCAAAGGCGCCATCTCTGCCATGAGGCGCGCGTCGCGCGTAGGGTCGGTGCGCAGTTTGTCGATACGGGCGGTAACCGCTTTTAGATAGCGCGGAATATGTGCCAGTTGCGCGTCAGGGGTGCGCGCAATAAAGTCAGCCGACACCAGTTGCGCCAATTGCGCTTGAATATCCTGGTGTGCCGCCACGTTGCCTTTTGCTTGAGGCAACTTACGGACTGCCGCGACCCAGCCCTCGAGTATCGCGCCCGCGGTTCGAGCAACCTCTTGCGCTAACAAGCCGACCTTAGCCTTACCCTCGAGTCGACGCGTCTCGAAGGTTTGTGCGTCAAGCGGCCAGGGCTCATTTAAGCAGGCGCGTTCAATCGCGCAATCAATCAACTGGTCGCGCAACTGCTCTTGGGTCCCTAGGGTGAGATACAGCATCCCAAGCTTGGTGAGGTCATGCAGATTTTTTTCTAAGAACTTAACCTGATCGCGCAAGGCGATTTTAAACAAACGTCGCAAGCCACGTTGGTGCGCTTGCTTGGCTGCGTGTGGGTCGTCAAAGACGTCAAGCGCACAGGTGGTGCCCCGATCGACCAAGGCTGGATATCCCACGACCGTGCTGTTTTTTCGACGAATTTCTAAAAGCTCCGGCAAGGTGCCAAAGCTCCAGTCGACGATCTCGTCTTGCGACAAGGCGCTGGCGACCTCTTGATCACGCGTGGCCAGTTGCTGAAAATTAGCTTGCGCCTGTTTGCCGAACTCGGCCTTCAATTGCGCCAGATTGCGACCCGCCCCCAGCATCCGACCATGCTCGTCGATCACTTTAAATGACATAAACAGATGCGCGGGTAAAGTTTCGGGCTTGAAATCAGTGGGCACTGGGCGCAGCTTAAGCTGCAACCACATATCCTGACTAATGGCCTCGGTGAGCGAACACCCGGGTGCGCCCAGCTTTTCAAACCAGCGCTCGTAAAACCCAGCGGCATAGTCAGGCAGTGGCACACAATGCCGGCGTATTTTTTGCGGCAGTGATTTCAGCAGCATGTGCACTTTTTCTTTGACCATGCCAGGCACCAGCCACTCGCAGCGGTCAGCCTCGAGTTGATTCAAAAAAAACAAGGGTACGGCCAAGGTCACGCCATCGCGTGGCGAACCGGGTTCAAAGTGATAATCCAGTGCCAGACGCGTACCCTGCCAGTCAAAAAACTTCGGAAACACCTCGGTGGTGACACCGGCCGCTTCGTGTCGCATCAGGGCTTCACGGGTTAAAAATAACGCTTGCGCCTGCTCTTTTGGCAAACCCTTGACCCAGTGCTCGAGTGTGCTTAATTGATGGATATTGGCGGGCAGCAGGCGGTCGTAAAAAGCTTGGATCAAACTGTCGTCCACCAAAATATCGGGACGGCGAGTTTGATGTTCGAGACGCTCGATTTGCGCAATCAGTTTGCGATTGTGGGCGACAAAGGCTAACGGACTATCAAGCTCGCCGGGCACCAGACCTTGCAAAATAAAAATCGCACGAGCCTCGGTGGGTGCGATCGGGCCGTAATGCACGCGCCGCCCCGAATAGACGTTTAACCCATAAAGCGTGCCCTTTTCATTCGCGACGACTTGTCCGAGTTTTTTCTCCCAGCGCGGATCGCTCCAGGTGCGTTTAATTAAATGTTTTGCGACCTTTTCAACCCAGGTCGGATCAATTTTTGCGATGCAACGCGCATAGACCTTGCTGGTATCGACCAACTCAGCCGCCATGATCCATTTGCCTGCTTTTTTGACCAGCCGCGACCCGGGGTGAATCCAAAAGCGCAAGTCTCGCGCGCCCATAAAGTGCCCGGCTTCTTCAGATTGCAAGCCGAGGTTACCAAGAAGACCTGACATCAAGGCCAAATGCAACTGATCATAGGTGGCGTCGCTTTGATTCAGGCGCCAGCCCTGTTCACCCGCAAGCGCCAACAACTGCCGATGGATGTCGTGCCACTCACGCAGCCGCACCGGCGACAAAAATTGCTGGCGCAATTGGGCCACCAGCTTGCGCTGTGAAGCTTTGTGATCGACTTGTTCGTGATACCAACGCCACAACTTCACGTAAGAAAGAAATTCAGACTTGTCGTCGGCAAACTTGGCATGTGCCAGTTCGGCCGCTTCGCGCGCCTGCATGGGCCGGTCGCGCGGATCTTGTACCGAAAGCGCGGCGGCGATGATCAGCATCTCGGTCAGGCAGTTTTGTTCGCGAGCGGCCAAAATCATGCGGCCGATGCGAGGGTCAACGGGTAGCTTTGCCAAGGCTTGGCCGGTGGACGTCAGGCCGGTGTCAGTGCTGGAGTCAGGATCAATCGCGCCAAGCTCTTGCAGCAGGTGATAGCCATCAGCAATCGCCCGGCCAGAGGGCGGGTCAACGAAGGGAAACTCTTCGATCTCGACGAGCTTCAGTGCCTTCATGCGCAAAATCACACCGGCAAGCGACGAGCGCAAGATTTCGGGGTCGGTAAAGGGTGGGCGCTCTTTAAAGCTTGGTTCGTCATATAAACGAATGCAAACCCCGGGGCCCAAACGACCGCAGCGCCCTGCCCGTTGATTGGCCGAGGCCTGACTGATGGGCTCGATGCGTAGCTGTTCGACTTTATTGCGCCATGAGTAACGTTTGACGCGTGCCAAACCGGTATCAATCACGAAACGAATCCCGGGCACCGTCAGCGATGTTTCAGCGACGTTGGTGGCCAGAATAATGCGACGCCCGCTACTTTTAGGGGTAAAAATTTCTTCTTGCTCGGCCTGCGACAAGCGCGCATAAAGGGGCAACACTTGGGTACCTGGCGGATGGTGCTTGCGCAACGCTTCGGCAGCCTCACGGATTTCGCGCTCGCCGGGCAAAAATACCAAAATGTCACCGGGCCCGACATGCGCGCACTCGTCGACCGCATCAACCAGGGCATTAATGAGGTCGCGTTCTTCGTCGCGCGCCAGGCCACGCTCAGACTGCCCCGCGGGGGCCTGCGCGGTAGTGCCCGCCTCAAGACGTTCGGGGTCATTGACCGGGCGATACCGAATATCAACGGGGTAGAGCCGGCCCGAGACTTCAATCACCGGGGCTGCACGCCCTTTGGCGTCAGCAAAATGCTGCGAAAATCGCGTGGCATCAATCGTCGCCGACGTGATGATGAGCTTAAGATCAGGTCGGCGTAGGAGCAGCTGCTTGAGATAGCCCAGTAAAAAATCAATATTCAGGCTGCGCTCGTGCGCCTCGTCGATAATGATGGTGTCATAGCGGCGCAGCAGGGGATCGCGCTGTGACTCGGCAAGCAAAATGCCATCAGTCATGAGCTTGATCGCGGTTTGCGCGCTGCTGCGATCTTGAAACCGCACCTGATAACCGACCCACTCACCCAAAGGAGTTTTGAGTTCGTCAGCGATGCGTTTAGCGACCGAACTCGCAGCGATCCTGCGCGGCTGAGTATGGCCGATCATCTTTTTTAAGCCACGCCCAAGCTCTAGACAAATTTTGGGTAACTGGGTCGATTTGCCCGAACCGGTTTCGCCACTGACAATGATCACTTGGTGCTCAGCGATCGCCCGCGCGATCTCTAGCCTGCGCGCACTGACAGGGAGATCTTCGGGATAGACGATCTGAGGGGGCTGGCGTGGGGAAATGACAACGCTTTCAGGGGTTATTGTTGGCGTTATCCCCGCGTCGGGCATTGATTGAGACATATTTTCTGATCCAGACACATCGGTATTATAAAATTTATCTTCTTCTTTCACAGCATCACGAGGTTTTCAATACAAACCACTATGTCCGACACGCCCGAACAAGAGACCGTCTCCGCCCAAGAAGCCCCTGAATTTGCTGCCGCTCAGTTTGTGCGCTGGTTTCGAGAAGTTGCCCCATATGTGCATGCCTTCAGAGGTAAAACCTTTGTCGTGGCGTTTGGCGGTGAGCTGGTGCAGGCCAATGTCCTCAATACCCTGGTGCAAGATCTGTCACTGTTGTCGGCGCTAGGCATTAAATTGGTGTTGGTGCATGGCTCGCGCCCGCAGGTCAATGAGCAGCTGCGGCTAAAGGGCTTTGAACAGCAGTTTGACCGAGGCCGCGCGCCGATGGACGCCAATGCCCTTGAATGCGCAAAAGAGGCCGCTGGTGAAATTCGCCTCGATATCGAGGCTGCGTTTAGCCAAGGGTTGCCCAACACGCCAATGTCGCATGCGCAGATTCGCGTGCTTTCGGGCAACTTTGTCACAGCACGCCCCACCGGGATTATTGACGGCATCGACTACCAGCATACTGGTCAAGTGCGCAAAATCGACGTCGAGGCGCTGCGCTTTGCCATTGAGCGTGGTTCGATTGTTTTGCTGTCGCCGCTTGGGTTTTCGCCTACAGGCGATGCGTTCAATCTTTCAATGGAAGAGCTTGCCACCAGTGTAGCTACGGCACTGCGTGCCGAGAAACTCATCTTTTTGATCGAAACCCTCGGCGTCATTTCGCCAGACGGCACGGTAGACACCGAGCTTGCACGTTTAGACGCCGACGCCTTGCTGGCCGAGGGTTCGATCGACGCGGACACTGCCTACTATCTTCAGTTCGCCTCGCGCGCGGTCAAGCGCGGCGTCACACGCGCGCACTTGATCCCGTTTTCGATGGACGGCGTCGTGTTGCTTGAGATCTTTACCCATGACGGCGTAGGCACCATGGTGGTCGAAGATACGCTTGATGACTTGCGCCCAGCCACCATTGATGACGTGGGCGCACTACTGCAGTTGATCGAACCGCTTGAGCTTGATGGTACTTTGTTGCCGCGCGGGCGTGCCATTATCGAGCGTGAGGTTGAAAACTTCACGGTGCTTGAACATGATGGTGTGATTTATGGTTGCGCCACGCTCAACGATTTTTCGCAGTCGCAGATGGCCGAAATGGGTTGCCTGATCGTGCATCCCGAATGGCAAGGCACCGGTGAAGGCGAAATCTTGCTGCGCCACATGGAGTCACGGGCCCGCGCGATGGGCGCAAAGCGCTTGTTTGTGCTCACGACACGTACCTCGCACTGGTTTATCAAGCGCGGCTTTGTACAGGGTGGTGTGGCCGACTTACCCAAAGAAAAACAAGCGCATTACAACCGCTCGCGCAATAGCCTGATTTTTATTAAACGCTTGTAAAGATTAGGGATTTGGGACTGCGTGTGTGTCAAATCCTTCTACAATTAAGTTTACCTAACTAGTAGGATGTTGCCATGAGCCGTACCGTGCAGTGTGTCAAACTCAATAAAGAAGCCGCTGGCCTTGAGTACCCTCCGTACCCCGGCGAGATGGGCGTAAAAATCTGGCAAAGTATTTCGCAAGAGGCCTGGGAAGAGTGGAAAGCCATTCAGACCAGACTTGTGAACGAAAATCGCCTGAACTTGGCAGATACCCGCGCACGCAAGTATCTAAAAGAACAGATGACAAAATTTTTGTTTGAGGGCGGCGACATCGAAGCGCAAGGCTACGTGCCACCCAGCGAGTAACTGTTGCAGCGAGCAACATAGGCCCTGCATCACAAGGGCACTGCACGTTACTGCGTCTGAGTTACTTTAGGGCGTGGTGCCCATTACGCACGGCTTAGTCGCAAGTCGCTGACACTGCAGGCTGCAACGTCAGCGCTAGCTCTTGAATTTATTAGCTGGCACCGCGGGCCGAAGCTTCTGCCTGCTTCGCAGCTTTAGCTGCGATTTTCTCTTCGGCTGTTGGTTCGGGCTCGCCCCGCACCAGGCGCTCGGCCATCTTTAAGCCCTGATGCCGCACATCGGCGCCATGAACCATATAAATCACGCGTTCAGCCATGTTTTTGCAATGATCGCCGATACGTTCCATCGAGCGCGCAATAAACAGCAAATCAATCGAACGTGAAATGGTGCGCGGGTCTTCGATCATATAGGTGATCAGATTGCGCAAGGTTGCCTTCCACTCTTTGTCGACTTCTTTGTCGCTGCGCACCACCGCTGCGGCAAGCACCGCATCTTGGCGGGCAAAGGCATCCATCACTTGACGCATCATGGTTGAGATTTTGGTGGCCATGTGGCGCAGTTCGATTTCAGGCATAAACGACCGATCGTCTTCGTGAATACGACGCGCCATTGTGGCGATTTTTTCAGCCTCATCGCCTGATCTTTCCATGTCGGTCAGCATTTTAGTGACCGCTAACAGCGTACGCAAATCGATCGCTGCCGGTTGGTGGCGTGCCAAAATCTGGGTCACGCGCTCGTCGACCTCAACCTCAAGCCGATTGACCTCTTTTTCGTGCTCGCGCACGCGGTCTACCAAGGCAAGATCGCCCTCGGTGAGGGCCTGCATGCCATCTTGCACCATGGCTTCGACCAGCCCGCCCATTTGTAATAACTCGGTACGAATACGTTGGAGGTCAGCGTCAAATTGCTTGTTGGTGTGCTCGGTCATGGCAGATCCAATCAGATTGAAATGGTTAGTGTAAGACCAAACTATGACAGTTTTGTGAACGCATCTTAAAGTTGCCGGATGCCTTGCTGAGTCGCCAGCAAAGCAACATCAGCAGGGCGGGCCGCAAACAAACCGTTCGTCACAACGCCTGGCACTTGATTCAGGCGCGCTTCAAGTGCAACGGCGTCAAGGATGTTTAAACCGTGTACGTCTAGGATCTGGTTGCCATTATCGGTCGTAAACCCCGCGCGCACTACCGGCTCACCCCCAAGTTCGCGGGCGACACGGGCGACCGCTTCACGGGCTAGCGGTAACACCTCAATAGGTAAGGGAAAGCGTCCTAGCGTTTGCACCAATTTCGACTCATCTGCGATACAGACAAATTTTTTCGCGACTGAGGCAACAATTTTTTCGCGCGTGAGAGCCCCACCGCCGCCTTTCAGCATATGAAGGTGCGCGTTAATTTCATCGGCGCCATCCACATACACAGGCATGGTTTGTACCTCGTTCAGGTCAAGTACCAAAATACCTAGAGCCGCCAAGCGTTGCGCGCTGCGCTCAGAGCTTGCTACCGCTGCACGAAATTTCGTGCGGTAGCGGGCGAGGCCATCGATGAACAAATCGGCGGTCGAGCCCGTACCCACACCAATCACCGCGTCGGGCGTGAGCAGCGGCTCAATGTAAGTCAATGCGGCCTCTGCGGCTTGTTGTTTGAGTTCTTGTTGTGAGAGCATAACCATCATCCTTCAAAAATAAAAATCATAGCGCGCTACGGCCGGTCTCAGGAGCCTGATCCTCTGCAAAATCCGCCTGTGGGTGAGCGCTATCAAGTGCAAGCGCTTCTTGTTCGCTCAGACCGTCGCGCAACAAGGCACGGGCTTCGTCATCGGATAGCACTTCAACATTTTTTAAGCTTCGCAGCATCGCGCGGGTGCGAGTTTCGGTTTGACCGATCTTATTGCTGGCAGTATCCAACGATTTTTTAACGGCGGCCAGGGTGTCGCCGAATTTATTGAACTCGGTTTTAACCGCGCGCAAGACCTGCCAAACTTCAGAAGAACGCTGCTGAATGGCCAGCGTACGAAAGCCCATTTGCAAACTATTGAGCAAAGCCGCAAGGTTAGCAGGACCCGCAACATTAACGCGCAAATCATGCAACTTATCAAGCAGGCCCGGTTGTCGCAAGACCTCGGCGTACAAGCTTTCGCTAGGCAAAAACATAATAGCGAAGTCAGTTGTGTGTGGGGGTGACACATATTTAGAAACGATCAACTTCGCTTGTGTCTCAACCGCCTTGCCCAACGCCAGCCCCGCTGTCTTGATGCCCTCGCGATCAGCGTGCTCGTGGGCATCCATCAGTCGTTCGTACTCTTCTTTCGGAAACTTCGCATCAATCGGCAACCACACCACTTGCTCGTGCTCGGTCGCGCCTGGCAAGCGAATCGCAAACTCAACCTGAGCGTCACTGCCCGGCACGGTTTTGACGTTACGGGCATATTGCTCGGGGGTCATACCGTCTTCGATCAAACGCGCCAATTGCACCTCGCCCCAGGTGCCTCGCGTTTTAACATTGGTCAGCACGCGTTTTAGATCGCCGACACCCGTTGCCAACGCCTGCATCTCGCCTAGGCCGCGTTGCACGGCTTCAAGTCGCTCTGAAACTTGTTTAAACGATTCACCCAAGCGCAGTTCTAGCGTAGCGTGCAGTTTTTCGTCGACGGTGCGACGCATTTCGTCAAGCTTAGTGGAGTTGTCCGTTTGCAAGGCCACTAAGCGCTGCTCAACCGCGGCACGCAGCTCGGCCATCCGCTGATCATTGGTTTGAATCAGGCTTTGCCATTGCGTCGTAAAGCCGACGGCAAAGCGCGCTAAAGACTCTGCACCTTCGCTGCGCCCCGCGGCAGCATCTCGCGCCACTGCGGCTCTGAACTCAGCATCCGCCTGCGACAGTTCGAGTCGCAAGGCGCGCGATGCTTCAGACATTTCAGTGCGCAGCTGACGTTGACTTTCGAGTTGCTCGGCACGCTGTGTACGTTCAACGCGCTCGAGTGTTGCAATAATTTGCTCAAGCTTTGGGTCAGATTGCTGCACATGTATTGCACGGACTTTTAACCACGCTAGCACTGCAAACAATGCGGCGATTGTCGCGCCAAGCGCTGCAATCATCATCGGGACAATCATGTCTGTCATACGAGATTCAATTTCTCTGTGTAACGCTTTTCGTTAAAACCAACTGTGACAGACCCATCCGCATAAATTGTCAGCGGCCGACGAATCAAGGCGGGATACTGAGCGATCAAGTCTAACCACTGGGCGTCGGTTTGGGGGTCTTTTAAAGCGTCGGCCAGCTGTCGCCAGGTCATCGAAGCGCGGTTCACGAGTTTTTCAAATCCACCTAATGCCTGCGCCCATTTTTTTAAGTCAGCCGGGCCAAGGGGATGCGCACGGTAGTCTATAAACTGATGCGCAACCGCATGCTGATCAAGCCAAGCGCGCGCCTTGACACACGTGCTGCACTGAGTGAGGCCATACATTATTAAAGGCATCGGCTTGTGGTCCAAAATAGCTTACTGTTGATCGAGTACTGCTGTTCGCTTGTTTAGCGTTGTTTACCGTTGATTAAATATTGCTATTTGCTTGTTTAACGTCGCTTACTGTTACTTGAATACCGATTGATAGCCCTGTTTAAATTCATGCCAGCACGTCGACTCAAGCTCAGGCGCCACCTTTCTGACCGAGCGTAACAAACGAGACAGGTTTTCGGCACGCTGCGTCGCTGTCAGCGCCTTACGGCGGCCGCGATCCAGATCAATGATCCACACCTTGTCTTGCGCATCGACCAAGAGGTTAAACACATTTAAGTCGGCATGCCACACCTCAAACTGATGCATCTGCGCGACGACACGGCCTGCCTCAAGCCAAACCTGTGGCTCGCTGCAAAGCGCCAAAGGCCTGGCCTGCGGGATGCGTTCGGTGAGCAAGGCCGCGCGATAGGTCAGACGGTCTCGCCAGACTGCAGCCCCTAAAGGGCGCGGCACCGGCAAGCCGGCCTGCCACATAAGGCGCAATAAATCGAATTCAGCAAAAGAGCGCGTGCGCGCGAGCCCCAGCCAAAGATAGCGATCACGCGCCAGGCGTGCCATCCATCCGCCCCGCTTGAAGTGCCTAAGCACTGCCTCACGGGGTGCAAGCTGTACAAACCAAGCAGCGGCACGACCGCCCGAAGCAACGACTTGCGCTTGCGATGGCGGATATAACGGATCAAAGCGTTGCAACGTGGATTCGGGCACCAAGGAATCAAGACGCAG
>JBIIWK010000099.1:0-10797 GCA_044338955.1 Burkholderiaceae bacterium | reverse complement strand
TCGTCGAAGCTACGCAGGGCGGGGTCTTTGAAATCGCAAACGTCCCCGCAGAGCAACTCGATCCACTGATGGGCATCGTGTGCCCAACCATGCTCTATCCTTACTTGCGCGCAAACGTTGCCGATGCGATCACGCGCACCTCGTTACCACCTCTGCACCTGGCCGAAGTCAACTTCCAGGCACTCTTTGAACAGCGTATGGCAGAAGCGGCTCAAGCTGCCCCTGCGTCAAACGGCGCCAGCGAGTCAGGGCTTATCCTGCCACCCGGTATGACGCGACAATAACTTGATGCCCCCCCACCCGGCTGCGCTTGAGGGGTCGCCCTCGCAACAGCACGTCGCAGTGCTGGGCGCAGGCGCCTGGGGTACCGCGCTCGCCTGCGCGGCCACCCGACACGCTGCCACCTTGCTGTGGGCACGTGACGCCACGCTGGCGGATGCGATCAACACGCAGCACCTGAATGCACGCTACTTGCCTGCGATCAAGCTCCCCGACTCTTTAGCCTGCACAGCGAGTTTGACGCAGGCACTGGCGCATGCGCAAAGCGGCCGCGCGCCGGGGTTACTGATCTTAGGGGTACCGCTCGCCGGCTTGCGGGCGCTGTGCGAGCAGCTGGCCAGGCAACTCGCGCAGCAAACACCGCGGCTCGCCGGCATCCTTTACACCTGCAAAGGTCTTGAGGCCGACAGCGGTCAACTCCCGAGCGAGGTGGCCCGTTCTGCACTCGCCGCCGTCAACGATATCGCAACAGGCGTTTTATCAGGGCCGTCGTTCGCCCTTGAGGTGGCACGCGGGCTACCGGTCGCGCTCGCGGTGGCCAGTCAAAGCGCACGCTTGCGGGATGCCGCGATTCAAGCGTTGCATGGTGACAATATTCGTATCTATGCAAGCGATGACGTCTTAGGCGTTGAGGTAGGTGGTGCACTCAAAAATATTGTGGCGATTGCCTGCGGTGTAGGCGATGGCCTAGGCTTGGGTACAAACGCGCGCGCCGCACTGATTACACGTGGCTTGGCCGAAATCACCCGCTTCGGTGAAGCCCTAGGCGCGCAGGCTGCCACCTTTGCGGGCCTCACGGGCTTGGGTGATCTTGTCTTAACCGCAACCGGTGAGCTGTCTCGTAACCGGCAAGTTGGGCTCGCCATCGGGCAAGGCCAAACGCTTGACGCGTTGCTGGCCTCGGGCCTGACCGCAGAGGGTGCACGCTGCGCGCGTGCGGTACGTGCGCGTGCGTGCAAACTGAACATCGACATGCCAATCACCGAAGCGGTATGCAAGGTTTTATTTGAAGGCATCAAGCCCCTTGATGCTGTCACAAGTCTTTTATCGCGTATCGCGACCACAGAATAAATGCGCAATCATCTCTTTGTCTTACTACTCGCCTTGCTTACGTCCAACACTTGGGCGGCGTGGCCGGCAGAGCGGCCAATTCATTTGGTCGTACCGTTTCCGGCGGGCTCGTCACCCGATTTGTTGGCGCGTCAGGTCGCCGACCCCTTAAGCAAAGCGCTCAAGCAAAGCATCGTGATCGAAAACAAGCCGGGTGCTGGGGGCAACCTTGGTACACGCTTCGTTGCACGCGCGTCCAACGATGGCTACACCTTGCTCTACACCATCAATGGTCCGTTAGTCACGGCGCCCCAGCTGTATCAAAAGACCTTGGGCTATGACCCTGCTCGCGATCTTGCGCCCATCACGTTGGTGGCCACCAGCCCAAATGTTTTAGTGATAGGCGCAGCGCTTAATCTCAACAGCACGGCCCAATTTGTGCAGTACGCGCGCAACCGACCCAATACTTTGAACTATGGTTCGGTGGGCGCAGGTAGCGCAGCGCACTTAGCGATGGAGCTATTTAAACAACAAGCAGGCCTTGAGCTGCTCCACGTGCCTTACGCGAGCTTTCCGCAAGTGACCACCGCCATGCTTGCGGGCGATATTCAAGCCGCGTTTATGGTGCCGGCCATCGCCATGCCACAGGCCAAAGAGGGCAAACTCAAAGTTGTTGGCGTGACCAGCTTGCTTGCCTCGGCATCATTGCCCGGGGTGATTCCTCTGGCTGCCCAAGGCTTTGAGGGCTTTGAGGCGATTTCGTGGCACGCCATGCTGGCACCTGCCGGCACGGCCCCTGCAATTTTGTTGAGGCTGCAACAGGTGCTTGCTGAGATTTTGTCGCGCCCAGACATTCAAGATAAATTTTCAGCGCAGTATTTTTCTGCAGTAGGTTCAAGTGCCCAAGTGTTGCAAGCCTTAATGCAAACTGAAAAAAAGCGCTGGGATGAAGTGATGGCGCGCTTAAAACTATCTTTAGATTAAGACAAGCCACCTTTGCACTCGGCAAGCGACTAGTGTTTGCGCAGCGCCGCTTGCGCTATGCCGCCTAGCTTGCGCTACACGCCCCCAACAAAGCCCTGTTGTCGCCACGCCTCGAACACAACAATCGCCACGGCATTCGATAGATTCAGACTGCGTTGCGCCGGCAGCATGGGCAGACGTATGGTTTGTTCGGGCTGAAACAAAGCCCGCTGTGCGGGCGTGAGGCCAGCAGTTTCGCAGCCAAACACAAACACATCATCGGCCTGCAGCACGATTTGCCCGACCAGTTGCGTGGCTTTGGTTGTCATCGCAAAGACCCGCTCACGCGGCGCACCAGTTGCAGCGATCGCTAATTCAAGCGAATCATGTACTTGCACAGGCTGCCACTCGTGGTAATCAAGGCCAGCACGCTTGAGGCGCTTGTCATCAATTTCAAAGCCAAGTGGGCGCACTAAATGCAGGCGCGCGCCGGTGTTGGCGCACAAGCGGATCACGTTGCCCGTATTGGGGGGGATTTCAGGCTGTACCAGGATGACATCAATCATAGGCAGCATTTTGCCATGCGCGCGGCGTATGCGCGGCCGCCAGTCCGACCACGCCGGCAGCACCTGCGCTCAGCAACGCTTGTGCGGCTGTGTCGATCGTGCTGCCGGTCGTGACCACGTCATCCACCACGCCAATCCAGATGTGCGGTACGGCGTTTGAGCAGGCATAAAGACCAGAGACGCTCTCGCGACGCGCCCGTGCATCGAGCGTCTTTTGGGTGATCGTTTCGCGGGTGCGGGTCAACCACGTGTGTTGAATCGGGTCACCGCTTAGCCTTGCAAGTTCGCGAGCCAGTTCACCGGCAGGATTAAAGCCGCGACGCTTGAGCGCGCGTTGACTCGACGGGATCGGTACCAACGCACTGAACGGTGCGATGGCTTGGCACTCAGACGCTCGGCCTTGCAGACGGGCCCACAAGAGGCGAGCAAACATCCCCGCGTAGGCTAGGCGCGCGCCCTCTTTAAAACGCTGAATCAACATATCCCCCGGGTAGGCGTAGTCGATTGCAGCCACAAGGCTGGCGTAGCCTGGCGGGTGGCGCTCGCAGCGCGAGCAATGCACGGCGGGCGTAGCGAGCGCCTCAAAGCAACGCTGACAGCGCGCCCGATCACTCAAGGGGCTGGACAGATCGTGTGCGCAGCCCATGCACAGGTCGCCGCCACGCGCGCCCAACCCGCATAACGGGCAGGCCGACGGCAGGCTTTGTAAAATTTTGCGTGAGATAGAGTACATTTTGATACCTTTGATTCGAAGCGAACCCAACATTCTCGCTCTGCAGCCTCTTTTTTTGCCCTCACTACGCTCACAATGTCCACCCCCAATACGCTCCCGCTCAACCCTGCTCACGTCGCACGACAGTTCGGTCGACGCGGTGATTTATCAGCGGCGCAGTTTCTGTACGGCGAAGTGGCGCGGCGCATGGATGAGCGACTGCGTCTGGTACGCCTGCAGCCTGATCAAATCTTGGATGCTGGCTGCGGTGCGGGGCAGCAAGTGGGTCTGCTGCATCGTCGGTATCCCGCCGCCCGCTACATTGGGCAAGATCACACTGCAACACTTTTGGGGCATGCGCAGCAAGAAGCTAAAAAGCATTTTTTAGGTGGCTGGCGACAAAAGCTCGCGCAATGGCGTGGCGCCACGGCCCAGACACAGTGGCTACAAACGGATCTGGCGCACACGGGCTTAGCGCCCGAATCGCTTGATCTTGTGTGGTCGAATCTGGCCTTGCACTGGCACGCCGCCCCCCACGACGTCTTGCAAGAGTGGGGGCGCATTCTGCGCGTGAATGGCCTGGTATTCTTTTCATGTTTCGGCCCCGCCACCTTGCAAGAGGTACGCGCCGCTGCACAACAAGCAGGGCTCAAGACGGTCACGCCTAGCTTTGTCGATATGCATGACTTTGGTGATCTGCTGATTGAGAAAGGCTTTGCTGACCCGGTGATGGATCAAGAGGTATTGACCCTCACCTATGCCACGCCTGAAAAGCTGTTGGCAGACGTTAAAGCCCTGGGGGGCAACCCAAGCATCGGTAGACGCCCTGGCCTGTTGGGGCGCGACCGGTATCAGGCTTTACTAGACGCCCTCGAGACCCAACGCAAAGCCGATGGTCGCCTGCATCTCACCGTTGAAGTCGCCTATGGGCACGCGTGGCGCAGCAGCACCTTGCGCGCCGCCTCGGGTGAAACCCGTATCAACGTGAGCGCCATCACGCGAACACCCCCAGCGCGTTAGCCAAAAAATGACAGGTAGGCCTTAAAGCCCATGTAAAGGGCGAGGCCAAACAACAAATAAGCAAAAATTCGCTTCAAGGTTTTAACGGGTAGCTTGTGTGCCGCGCGCGCGCCCATCGGTGCCAAGAACACGCTAAACATCGCCAACACAATTAACGCAGGCCAAAAAATGTACCCCACCATCGTTGGGGGTAAGCCGGTTTGCCCCCAGCCCGACCATACATACCCAATGGTGTTGGCCAAGGCAATCGGAAACCCCAAGGCTGCTGAGGTGCCGACCGCTTGGTGCAACGGCACGTTGCACCAAAGCATAAACGGGACTGAAATAAAGCCGCCACCGGCGCCCACCAGGCCTGAAATGAAGCCGATGGCCCCACCCGAAGCGGCAGTGCCAACCGGGCCCGGCATATGGCGCGAAGGCTTAGGTTTTTTATCTAACAACATTTGAAACGCAGAGTAAGCAACAAACACTGCAAAAAACAGCGCCAGCCAACCGGTTTTAAGTAACGAAAACAGCGCACCGCCCGAGATCAGGCCACCCACCACGATACCCGGTGTCAAGGCGGCCACAAGATCCCAACGCACCGCACCTTTTTGATGGTGCGCCCGAACACTTGACACTGACGTAAATAAAATCGTGGCCATCGACGTGGCGATGGCGGCGTGCACCGTCAACTCAAGTGGCAAACCCTGCCAAGTGAACAGCAGCGTCAAAAACGGCACTAAAATCATCCCGCCCCCGATCCCTAAGAGCCCAGCGGCAAAGCCCGTCACACAGCCTAAGACGGCCAAAGCCAACGCAAATATCGGATCCATATGATTTGTCTCAAGTTCGAAGTGCAGAAAGGGGCTTAGTATACTGATATGACCACTCGAGCTGAGGTCGACTGCCTCCTCTGGTGCATTGTGCGCTCTGGCGCGGATCTCACAACGACACAACGGCTATGGATTCTCTAGATACTGAAGTTCTCAAACAAGCCCACCAATGGCTCGCAGACGGACATGCTGTCCATCTCGCAACTGTTGTCAAAACCTGGGGCTCGGCACCACGACAGGCGGGCGCCATGCTTGCCGTGCGTAAAGATGGCCGACTGGTGGGCTCGGTGTCAGGCGGCTGTATTGAAGATGATCTGATCGCACGCGCAAAGGCCGGCGAGCTACCGGCACGACCCGAATGGGCAACCTATGGCGTGTCGCAAGAAGAGGCCGCACGCTTTGGTCTGCCCTGCGGGGGCACCCTTAAACTGGTGATTGAACCACTCACCACAGATGGTTGGCTCGACCGCGTCGTTGAAGTGACCACGGCGCAGCGGCTCATCGGGCGCTGGCTCGACTTAAGCACAGGTGAATCAACGCTGACTGAAGCCAAGCCGGGCCAACTCACCGAGGTCAAAGAACAAGGCTGTTATTTTGTGTACGGGCCACACTGGCGCTTGTTGATTATTGGTGCCAATCAAACCGCAAAAGCCCTTGCACAGATCGCCATCATGCTTGAGTTTCAGGTTTTAGTGTGCGACCCGCGCGAAGAATTCACGGCCGACTGGAACATGCCTGACGTCACCTTGCAACCTGGCATGCCTGATGATGCCGTACTTGAGATCCAAACCGACGCACGCACGGCCATTGTCGCCATCACGCATGATCCCAAGCTCGACGACATGGCACTGCTTGAAGCGCTACGTTCAAAAGCGTTTTACGTTGGAGCGTTGGGCTCATCGCGCAATCAAACCAAACGTCGCGAGCGTTTGTTGAGCTTTGACCTCACTGAAGCAGACATCGACCGACTGCATGGCCCGGTGGGGCTGCAGATTGGCAGCCGCACGCCCGCAGAGATCGCGGTAGCGGTTGCAGCCCAACTGGTGCAAGAGCGCCGTGTGTTTGAAGATGCTCGCGTAGGCGGACTTGATACTCCGCCTTCGGGCGCTGCGGCAGCTTAACCGAAGTCGACCTCGCCGCCTGCGTGCAACGCACAGACGTTACTCGCCCTCACTGACGCGAGCCTTGAGGCTTCGAGCGCGCGCGCGCTGATCACTTCTGTTTGTTTGCCAGTAGGCTTAACTACTACGTTTGCGCGCCTCGATGCCCAGCTGTTTAAGCTTGCGATACAAGTGGGTACGCTCGAGGCCTGTTTTGTCAGACACGCGCGTCATGCTGTTGTTTTCGCGGGCTAGATGATATTCAAAATAGACGCGCTCAAACTCGTCGCGCGCTTCGCGCAGTGGTTGATCAAGCGAGATGTTGCCAAGTAAACCTTGATCAAGCGGCAGCGCTGCGGCCACAACGGGCGCAGGCATGGCAGCCAGTACTGGGGCAACCGCCACCGACGTCGCTTGCGTAGCGACCGAAGCAAAGGCACCTGAAGCAGATTTTGCAACCGTTGAGCGGCCACGCGCCAAACCCGTTGAAATCGTTTTAAGTAAACGCTGCAGCGTGATCGGTTTTTCAAGAAAATCAATCGCGCCGATTTTTGTCGCTTCGACCGCGGTATCAATCGTGGCATGACCGCTCATCATGATGACAGGCATGTCGAGTAACCCGGCTGCGTTCCATTCTTTCAATAAAGTGACGCCATCCGTGTCGGGCATCCAAATATCAAGCAGCACCAGATCGGGGCGCCCACGCAAACGCGCCGCTCGCGCTTGCGCCGCGTTTTCGGCTAATTCGATCGTATGCCCTTCATCGTAGAGAATTTCGGAAAGTAATTCGCGAATTCCGATTTCATCGTCGACCACTAAAATTCTGGCCATAAACTTTTCATCACCTATTGCAAGCTTGCATTATCGTTATCTTGTGGCGTTGCGTCTACTTGTTCTGCTAACTGTGTCAACAGAACCGACACCCGGGCGCCCCCTTCTTTGCGATTGGACACATCAATTCGCCCGCGATGCTCTTCGATAATTTTACGAACAATCGCCAAGCCCAATCCAGTACCCTGCGTTTTTGTCGTGACGTACGGCTCGAACGCTCTTTGTAACACTTGTGCCGAAAAACCCGCACCATTATCGGCAACGGTAAAGCGCACTGCTGTCTGGGCGGCCATTTCAGCCCCTCCCGGCGGAATCATTTGCGTACTGACCCGAATCACGCCAGGGTGCGACACCTCAGCCAAGGCGTCACGCGCATTGGCCAGCAGATTATGAACCACTTGCCGCAACTGCGTCGGATCACCCAAAATTACCGGCAAGGCAGGATCAAGCGAGACTTCGAGCCGCCAGGGCTCAGACGCGTCTTGGACTTGCCCGCTCAGGGGATCCCACCCATATAAGCCCAACACCTCATCGACCAGCGCATTAAAGTCGACCGGCACGAAGACCAGCGGCGGCTTCCGTGCATACTCTCGAAAATCATCGACCATGTGTTTCAGTGAGCTCACCTGATTCACAATCGTGTTGGTGGCGCGCTCAAGTAACTGCGCATCAAGCGGTTCAAGTTTGTGCGCAAGCTTCATCGCAAGGCGTTCGGCCGACAGCTGAATCGGCGTTAGTGGGTTTTTAATTTCGTGCGCAAGCCGGCGCGCGACCTCGCCCCACGCCACGCTACGGCTGGCCGAGATCACTTCGGTGATGTCATCAAACACCACCATGTAGCCATTTTCACGGCCATCCACGTGTAACTGCGTCCCGCGTGCCAGCAAGGTCAGCGTAAACGCTTTGCCCTCTGGCCCTGGCTCTTGCAAGGTCAGTTCAAACTGCTCTTGCCAATGCGTACGCTCTGAACCCATCGCCGTATGCTCAGAAAACGCCTGCCGAATCCGCTGCGCAAATTCATTCATACCGTCTACCGTCTGCAGCAAACGCCCGGGCGCGGTGCGCAAGTCGACTTTTAAGATCGATTGGGCCCCCTGATTAAACGTGGTCAGGCAAAACCTTTCGTCAAATACCAGCACGCCCGCCGACAAATTTGCCAATACGCTTTCAAGGTACACATTTGAACGCTGCAGCTGACTGCGATTCGTTTCAACCATCCGACGCGCCTCGTCGAGTTGTCGGGTCATGGTGTTAAACGAACGCGTCAACTGACCCACTTCGTCGTTAGAAGGTGGCTCGGGCAACGCACGATAGTCACCCACACTCACGGCCTGCGTACCCGATGCTAACGCCAGCAGCGGACTGACCAATTTTTTGGACAAATACAGCGCTACAGCAATCGCCGCAAAGACTGCCAGCAAAAGCGCCAGGGTCAGCGTCACACCAAACAAGTTACGTAAACTTTGCCGAGACAAGGCCAGTTCTTGATAGTCACGATTGCCCTGTTGAACTTCACTGGCGTTACGCGCAATTTTTTCGGATACTGGCTGCACCAGTTGCAACCATCGCGATTCAACGTTGACGCCCAGCAGGGTTTCAACGCGCTCGGGCGCTGCCAGCGCAACGATGACCCTTAACTGCAAGCCGGGATCAACAGGGCCGCCTGTCTGGCTGTCAACCGTGTCGGCATTTGAATAGCCACGCGTCACCCTAAGCTGATTCAAAATGGCGGCGGGCGGTGGTAGGGGCGACAACGCGCCAAGCTTATCGCTCGAAAAGGCAATCACACGCCCGCTACCACTAAACACCATCGCATCGACCGGGCCACTTGTCTCGCGTAACCGAGCCAACACGCCTGCAACTTCTGCATCGGGTGTCGCGTTGAGCTCGGGCGTCATCACGCGGGCACGTGACTCGAGCTCGGCGAGCTGAGAGTCGAGCGCCGCGCGTGCTAAGGCCAGGCCTGATTCAAGTGCCGTATCGACGCGCACGTTAAACCACGATTCAATTGAGCGCACCATAAACTGCAGAGACACCCCATAAATCAAGGTGCCTGGCAATACACCGATTAAAGCAAACGCCAAAGCAAAGCGCGCGGTTAGGCGCGCGCCAAACAAACCACTGCGCAGCTGTAAAAGCAGGCGTATCGTAAGCGCTACCACCCACACAAATAACGCCAGAGCCAAAGCCCCGTTCAGCCACAACAACAAGCCTTGATACTGAGCCACTCGCGAAGCGTTGCCCGTTGACCACGCCAGCAAGCCGAACAAACCCGCACCACTGCTGATCCCAATAAATAACGTCAGGCGCAGCAATCTGTTCATACGCGCTGCACCGCGGGTGCTTTAAACGGCGCGCTCACACCTGCCAGGCAGAACAGCGTTGTCATTTAGCGGGCCCCGCCTGCTGAATCGAAAAATCAAAGGGCGCCCAAGGGCTTGCAATCGACCAGGCGCTACGATTAGCCGCTGCCTCAAGCTGAAGGGGTCGGGCAAGCTGCGACGCATCGAGACGCATTCTGATGCGCCCGTCATAGCGCTGGTTTTTATCAAACCGATCAGAGGGCGCCACAGGCCAACCACGTACTTGCCTGAGCACCGCCAACGCCTCATTGAGAGACTTCACCGGCAGAAACAAATCACCCGTCGTCACACGCCACTGTTGCGTCAGAGCGTTGTAAGTCAAACGGCGCGTTAATGTCGCCTCGACCAGAACGCGGTCAAACCACCACCACCTTGGCGAAGTAATTTTTAAATCAAAGGTGAAATAAAGCGGTACACCGCGCTCGGCGGCCTCGGTCACGACCCGGCCAAGCTCAAAGGTCAGGTCAAGATCAAGCGTCAACTGCCCCTCGGTGATCAAGGGTTCGATGCGCTCGATGCGAGGCTCTGCAGCATGACTCAGGCTAACAGTCAGGCACAGCAAGGTCGCAAGGATACCCAACAGGCCTCGCTTACCTCTAAGCCACAAAATCGCCCAAGTTGTCATCGTGTGGTGAACGCCTAAACCTGTCTCGAAAACAAAGCATAAAAGAAACCATCTTGCCCCGCGGGGTGTTGTGCGTCAGCCAAGCACGGCAACAACTGACCCGGTGCAGGCAGGCGCACCGCTTGCGCATGGCGTTTTAAAAATGCCTGTGCCTGTAACTCACACTCTTGCGGAAATATCGAACATGTCACAAGTAATAATTTACCTCCGGGCGCCACCAAACTCCAGAGCGAATCCAAGATCTCGCGCTGCAGCTTGGCGGTCGGCTTAAGATCTGTGACACGCCGCAACCACCGAATGTCGGGGTGGCGACGCACGATGCCCGAGGCCGTGCAAGGCACATCGGCCAACACAGCATCGAACGGCTTGCCATCCCACCACGTATGCGCCCGCATTGCGCTTTCGGCGATCAGCTCAACATCATCATTGAGCAAACCTAAGCGTTCAAGATTTTGCTCGACGCGGCCCATCCG
>JBIIWK010000097.1:0-10824 GCA_044338955.1 Burkholderiaceae bacterium | reverse complement strand
CGCAAAGCGTTTTGGGGATCCAGATCAACCGCTAACACGCTTTTCCCAAGACGGCGTAAGCCGGCACAAAGATTTGCGCTGACAGTCGTTTTGCCGACCCCCCCCTTGCCTGAGACAATTGCAATAATTTTCACGTGCGCTTCATCCGTTCAAACAACAAAGATTTTTTACCTTCGGCGGCGCCGGTCGGCGTAGCTTCGCCACCTGATAAGCGGTTAAACAAAGCAGCAAGTGGGCGAGGCTCGCCTGCGGCCCGCATGCGCATGTGCGTCAGGGTCACGACCGAGACCGGCTCAAGCGCTGTTGTAGGCGTATTTTTTTCCACAACAAGAGCCACAGGTTTTGCGGCAATCGCTTTAGGCGGCGGCGCAGGCTCAACGACTACCCGCTGCCGCTTAGGATTCGCTACCACTGGGGCGATTTCCTCTTCTACAAACGACTCGATATCATCGTCAAGCAACGGCTCTAAGTCACCACTCATTTCATCGTACTCAGACGCCGCTTCGTCCATCAAAGACTCAGCGAGGGTCGCTTCAGAGAAAATAGATGCGGGTGCTCCCGCAAACACAACTTTGGTGTCATCTTGAAAAATCGAAGTGCTCACTGTCGCCACCACCTTTGGGGTTACTTCAATATTCGCGACCAATTTCTCGACAGCCGCGGCCACCTGTTCGGTCGGCACAGCCTGAGCCGGCTTTGATGCCTGAGCCACTGGTTTAGCCATTGCGGCTCGTTGATCCCTGGCTATTTGCGCGGCCTTGACGATCGCGGCCTCTCTTGTTGCTTGTGCTGACCGGGTTTCTTGAGCGGCCTGCAGCGCTCGCGCTGCTTGCACCTCTCGCGCAATCTGTGCCGCTTGAGCCTGACTATCTGCCTTGGATTCTTCGACCGCTTTCGCGGCCTCGGCAGCCATCTCGGCTTGCTCTTGCTCGGCGGCTTCGAGGTCTCGCTGCGCCTGCGCCTCTTTCGCAGCTTGTGCTTCTTTGATAAGCGTCGCTTGGTGGGCTGCCTGCGCAGCTTGCGCGGCCTGCGCCGCGAGCTCAATTTGTGCTGGCGTTCTTTCAGGTGCGGTCCAGCCAGTCTCGATGACGTCTTGCGGCGGCGCTTCAGCCACAACCTCTGGAACCTCGTGCATGTCAGGCGCCCAGGTGGGCGTCAGCGCAGGGTCCGCCAACAGCGCAATGACATTCGCCGTCTCGACGCGCTGGTGGTAATCATGCGCCCCCGCCTCAAGCTCATTTTCGTGTTCAAGCACGACCACAGGCGCACGCTCTCGCGGCCCCCGCTTCTTTTGATCGACAGGTGGAGGTGAAAAATCCGAATCATGCATTGCAGCAATCAGCGGCCAGCGCTCATTTGCCTGCGCGAGTTCTTCATCACGCACGACTTCCTGATACTGGTTAGGATTTTGCCCTAAAGTTTTGTACAGATTCGCAATATCATTTGAATCTTTCATCAGCACTACCCTTTCGAAAATCGACCGGCCACTCAAAATTCGTAGCCTTGCCGACGCTACTCTGTCTGTGTTTAAAGACTCAATTGGTACTCGATACTGCCAAACTCATCAGGCTCACCGATTTGAACCACACGCAAGGCATCGCCCGCGCCCAGCGTGGCCAACCATTTTTGGTAGACGCCCTCAAGGCAGGCAGGCGCCCAGGTGGCTGTCGCGTCGCCAAACGCACCCAACATCAGGCTGCCGTGGTTCGAGTCGTGATGCACAATGCGCAACACGCGGTCGTGCTCTTCAAGGTCAACGCGACCCCAGTCCATGTCTTTCCATACTTCGCGCATGGCTTGCTGCAATTGCTCAAGATTCTCGCAAGGGGCTAAGGGCGTTTGCGTTGCAAAGCGCATGCCAATACGACGCATCAACTCACGCGGCTCGATGGGCTCGGTTTGAGTCGTGCACTCTTGCGCCAGAGCAGCTAATAAGCTGCGCCATTGGCGTGAACATTGACGCTGAATTCGATAGTCGACTTTTTCAGGCTTCACGGTCGTAGATCTCCAATAAAAAATAAAAGGCAAATATCGAAGCAACTGGACCGTCGCGACGCGCTTGCATTGGGTACATCGTCATTTTGCTTGGTTGCCAAGAGCGCATCGACCCTAAATTTGCAAGTCTCAACCGAAAAGCGCAAAACCAAGTAAAACCAACTAAAACTTTACTCACCAAAAAATGCAAAACCGCTTGCACTACCGATTGAGCGCCCTCGCCAAAGTGATCGAGGGCAACTCACCAAACTGCAGCTGGTAGTAACTGGCGAAACGCGCCGGCTTCGTAAAGCCGCACGAAAGTGCAAGAGCCGTAATTGAGGTTCCACGGGTTGCAATCGCTAGTTGGCTGCGGGCCAGGCTTAACCTTTCTTGTCGCACCCATTGCATGGGGGTGACACCAAAGCGATCTTGAAACGCATAATGCAAACTGCGCTTTGACATGCGCCCGACTTGTTCTAGCGCAGTCAATGAAATGGGTTGATTCAGGCGTGCCAAAATATATTGGCAAACATGATCGAGCTTACGCCTGGCAAAACCTCGATCGGGCCTGACGTCAACGTGCTCTAAAAAAAGCGAGGGCTTGAGCATCACCGCGATTTGTCGATAAAAACAGTCGTCTAAGCCCGAAAACTCTAATAAATCTGGCTCAAACAGAAACTGATCCAACACCGTCGTTAACTGACGCATCACGATCTCAAAAGACACGCGCCCTACTTGTAGCTTTACCTCTCGGGACGTCAGCAAATCCAATACAGGTGAAGTCTGATCTTCTAGGCCTAGCATCGCTTGAGCAACGCCCTCGAGCCGAGCAGGATCAATATCTATCATCATGAAAGAGCGCGTACTAGCTTCTTCGCTGCGTGCGCAAGCCGAGAGGTAAACCGCTGTCGAGCCCGCTTCGGCACGCAAGGGGCGCCCCGCTGCAAAAATAGTTGAATGCCCTACGCACGGGATCACCAATGTATGGTTCTCGGTCTGTTCAGACCGGGCGCGCCAGGCGGTCCCCGCACTCGCTGCGAGCTTCATTCCATTGAGCGTCAACATCGACGACCGATGTGCAAACTCGTTTTCGGGTACGAGGGACTCACACTCTTTCAAGCCAGGCACGATAAAGCGCAGGCGCTGGCCCATATCTTGCACCGTACTGTCAAGATGTGAGATTCGGCCCCCAAAAGGCAGGCCGGGCAAGAGGTCTGAAGCGTGATGAATGGCCATGAGTGTGCCGAGTAAAGGACTCACTCATTGTGGGGTTAAGGCGTAAACAATGCGACCCAGATATTGCAACCGAGCGCCAAACAACGCAAACAAACTAGCGCGAAAGACTCAACGCGCCAAAGCCCGTGCCAGTGTGGCCGAGGGCAGTTCGCCGAACTGCTTGTTGTAGTATTCAGAAAATGTGGTGGTTTTGCTGAAACCGCAATTTAAAGCAACGTCAGTGACGGTTGTGCCAACACGTGCCATGACCAAATGACTATGCGCAAGTGTCAGACGCTCTTGGCGCACCCACTGCATAGGGGTGCAGTCATAGCGCGCCTGAAAGGCGTAATGCAGGTTGCGCCGCGACATAAACCCGACTCGTTCTAAGTCGGTCAAGTTCAAGGGCTGCCCTAAGTTCGCCAAAATATACTGACAAACGCGGTCTAAGCGCCTGCGGGCATAAGCCGCGCCCGGGCTCGCCTCGTCGATATCCAAAAACAAAGCTGGGTGCAACATCATGGCGACATTGCGATAAAAATTATCGTCAATACCGCTGTAACGCAACAATTCGGGTTGCAGCACAAACTGATCGACCACACTCGCGAACTGGCGAAAAATAGTTTCAAAAGACACGCGACCGACCTGCATGAGCACTTCACGCGGCGTTTGAAGCTCTTGTTCTAACGAGGCATCGGGCATTAAGCCCAGCATGGTACGGGCCACTCGCTCGATACGGTTGGTGTCAATGTTTAACACCAACATTGAGCGTAAGACACCCTCATCGACAAACGCACAGCGCGGCAGCCAAACAGCCGTTGCGCCAGCTTTCCAGCGCAAGGTTTGATTTCTGACACGTACGGTACCGTTACCTACGAGCGGCACCAATAAAAGATTGTCTGTCTTGGCAGACGCCTGCAGGCGCACGGGGCTGCAAGACAATGCGGTCAGCTTTAACCCATTCACGTCTACGAATGCGCTGCTGTGCGAGATGGCTGTGTGGCCGGCTGGCAAGGTGCAATCGTCAATGGTAGGCGCCGAAAGCTTGAGTTGCTCGCACAAATACCCAAGATCATCGCTGAGTTGGGCTGCCCGCCCGCCAAAAAGCAAAGGAGGAAGAGCCGTGGGTGTCTTACGTGTGACCATATTGCGCTTTTTGGATTGAATTTGCACGAGTGCGATGACGCAAACTAAGTACGTGTGTAATTATTACACCAATTGGCGTAATATGCCGCACGAGTTAGGATGAGACGTGCTTTGGCGACCTCGCAAACTTCAATTTCCCAACCCATGACCACAATCCCTCAGCAGAGCCTCTGGCTTAAGCACAACATCACTACCTCAGGGATGAAAAAGGCCATTTTTTTCGCTTTGGGTGCGCTTTTACTTCAGTTGGCTTCGTTTTCTGCCGGTCAGGTTAACCCGCACACTGTCGACATCTACGCATTCCCCGTCGCATTTTGGTGCGCTATTCTTGTTTTCGCTGGCCCACAATACTGGCCCATCTTGTTAATAACGAGTTTTGGCGGACTCTTTGTCTTTGACACGCCTGTTGGTCTTGCCGCCACGTATGCCGTGACGCTCACCGCTTGCACCTTCGCAATCGTAAAAATTGATCGGGCACTTTACAAGCGACCGCTCGCGCTCACCACGCTCACAGACATCCTAAGAGTTACGCTTTGGTCGGTGGCCCTCGGCCTGATTGCCACCATACTTCTTGTGGTGGGTAACCTGAGCGAGGGCGCTGAAACACTTCGTGCCGCGACTGACACATGGGCCTCAATCTTTGAGCGGGCAACATTACGCGGTTTTTTGATCTTTCCCGCCATCATCGTCTGGAGCACACTGCCAAAGAACTGGACAACTCAAGGCAACGTTTTAAAACTTCTTTTGTTTATTGCTGTTTGGGGAGGCATGTCTTTCGTCATGTTCTTTACGCCCGCCAACACAACAACCAATCCCTTTGAGCGGGGCTATTTGATCTTTGTACTCACCCCCTTTGTTGGACTGTACTTGGGTGCTCATGGGGTCACGCTCTCGACCGCCCTCTTGTGGATGTTTGCAGTGTGGGGTTCTTTTTCAGCTACCGGTAGCTTTTATGAGGCAGATGTCCTTGATTTTGCTCAGCTGCGCGTGTTCTTGACATGCCACGCGATTAACGGCTTGGTCACCATATTGGTGATCGACTTGCTCAGACACCAAAAAGAAAAGTACACCACCACTGAAGAAGTCTTTCGTCAGGTCATTGATGCAATCCCATTTCCGATTGCCGTGATGAGTCAGGAAGTCAAGTCAGACTACTTGGTGGCTGAGACTCGAATGGACTATGTCAATTTAAGCTTTACTCACCAAACGGGTTACACCAGCGCAGAACTTCCCGACCTGAGCACTTGGTGGCGGCTAGCGTACCCAGACGAAGCGTATCGCCGTACGATGATTGAAGACCGAGCGAAATTTTTTTCTACCAACCCTTACGCCCCCTCAAAATTAGAGTCTTGGGTCAGCTGCCGCGATGGTTCAAAAAAATTATTTAGTTGGAATTCGTTCAGCACAAAAGGCCGCGTTATCTCGCTCGGTCAGGACTTGACCCAAGACCATCGCGAACAAAATAGCTTAAAAATTGCGGCAAGCTTATATCAGGCGATCGGCGCAATGGTTGCCATCACAGACCAAGAGAATAAAATCATTGCCGTGAACCCAGCCTTTCTAGCTGAAATTGGCTTTACCGAGCAAGAGTTGCTTGGTCGCGGCATCACCGCCTTCATTTCGTTAGATTCTGCAAGCGACTCGTTTAAGACGATCTGGGAACAACTGAATCATCACGATCATTTCGAGGGTGAAATCCAAATTCAGCCGAAGCATACTCAAACCCCTGTCGTACGTCATCTGTCCATCTACACAAGCCCAAGCGCCGAAGGTAACACCGCCCAGCGCGTTTGGCTTTTTTCACACTCGAACGATGCAAAAAGGGCGCGCGCACAAACACAACGACAAGCGCAGTACGATCCGCTCACAGGGTTGGCCAATCGCAGACTGTTAACGAATCGCCTTGAGGCCGCCATCAGTCGAGCCTCAACAAATCAATCGAATTTTTGCCTGATCTTTATTGACCTTGACAACTTTAAAGACATTAACGATACGCGCGGGCACGATGTCGGCGATGAGGTATTAATCGCCGTGTCCAAACGCCTGCAAAGCTTGCAGCGTACAAATGACACGACGGCACGCCTCGGCGGAGACGAATTCACACTGATCTACAACGACATCACCTCTGACCAACAACTCGAAGCCAGAATCGCCTTATTGCTCAAAGAATTTGAACAACCGTTCAATATCAACAATACGGTTTATCAGATTTCAATCAGCGTTGGTGTCGCCCAATACCCACGCGATGGCCAAACGAGCAGAGAAATATTGATGCATGCAGACCAAGCAATGTACGCAGCCAAACGCGACGGCAAGGGACGTCACAAGCTGTTTGATCCAGCGCTTCAGCGACAAGCCAATGAGAAGCAACAAATCATTTTTGAGATCAGACAGGCACTTGAGAAACAAGAATTTGAACTCCATTTTCAACCCATTTTTGCGTTAGACACGCAAAAGATTTTTAAGAGTGAAGCTTTGTTGAGGTGGAATTTTCCCGATCACGCAATGCGTATGCCAGCTAGTTTTTTAGAGCATGCCGAAACCTCAGGTTTGATTTTGCCCTTGGGCGACTGGGTGTTTACCCAAGCTGCCCGAGCGTGTCAGCAATTCAATCAAACCCAGCCAGGCTTTTCGGTCACGGTCAATGTTTCAGCCAGCCAACTGAGTGCGCGTGAAGACCACACAAAGTTGTGGGCCCAAGAACTTGAAAGTCGCGAGCTCGCGCCCAGCCTGCTGACCTTAGAAATTACAGAACACGTGATGCTTCATCCCTCTGCCGTTGTACGCACCCGCATCGATCAGCTTAAAACTGCTGGATTTAAATTTAGCATTGATGATTTTGGCGTGGGCTATTCGTCGCTCGCTGTCTTACAAAACACGCGGTTTCATTACCTCAAGATAGATCGGCACTTTGTGTCGACACTGAACAACACCCCAGAAAGCCAGGCCGTGGTTCGCGCCATCATTGAGCTTGCACACGGCATGAACATGCAAGCCATTGCAGAAGGGATCGAGACAGAGACGCAGCTAGAGGTACTCAAGCAACTAGGCTGTGATTTTGGCCAGGGCTTCCATTTATCCCGGCCCATGACGCAGCAAGAGTTAAACGAACTGCTCTTAACCTCAGAAAAATATACAGAAGTCACGTTAAATTAAGACGCACGACACTAATGTGATCGACTCAAACCAACAGAGCTGAATCGATTCAACATGTAAAAAAGGCCACTGTATGCCGCTTAGCGTTCGCGCATGCCCTGCGTCAACGCGTAGTAAATGGGACGCATTAAATAACGCAACACCGATTGCCGGTTGGTCAGGATATCCGCATCTAGTGTCATGCCGGGCTCAATGGTCATCACGCCCGCCTGCTGCCCAAGATGCGTTTTCGAAATATCAATGAGCACCTTAAAGTAAGGGGCCCGCCTTTCATCCATCGTGCTAAACGACGAAATCATGGTGATCTGACCCGGTACCGTTCCATAACGCATGAAGTCAAACGCACCGAATTTCAAACGCGCCATTTGACCTATTTTGACAAAGCCAATGTCGTTGGCGGCAATCTGCACCTCGGCATGAACCTTGCCGTCAGAAGGCACAAGATTCATCACAACTGCTGCTGGCGGTACGACACCGCCTACGGTACGAAACTTTAGATCTTGCACCGTACCGGCCACAGGCGCAACGATATCGACGCGCTCGAGGCGATCAAGCAACTTGAGCATCTGGCTTTCAACTTGCGCCAATTCACTGGCGATACTGTTGAGGTCGTCGAGGTTTTTTCGTTCAAACCTCAACAACTCAGACTCTGAAAGATTCAGATTTTTATTGGCCTCAAGCACCTGCACCCTAGACACCAATTTCTCTTTTTCAAGATCTGTACGAATCGTGCGTAGCTCTTTATAGATACGAATATCTTCTTCCAGTACATCACGCTGTTCTCGCGCCATCGTCAGCGTGAGCAATTGCTCTTTGATCAAAATTGAATAGCTTGAAGGGATTTTTGTGAAATCTGGGGTCTGATCGCTAATTAAGGCTCGTAGTCTTTGCGCGCTCGCCCAGAGCGACCAATAACGCGCTTCGAGGGTCTTGTACTCTGCGCTGGCCTCAGTGGGATTTAAACGCATCAGCAACTGGCCCTGTTGCACCACCTGCCCGTCGAGTACATCAATGCTGGCGATACGCCCACCGTCAAAGTGTTGGATGACTTTAACCGCCTGAACCGGCACCACGACGCCTTTGGCAGTGCTCACAACATCTAATTGAGCGAAACCGGCCCAAACGATAAAAGCAAAAATGGCCACAACCACCAGCCAAATGATATGGCGCACCAGCTTTGCGGGCGCCGCCTCTTCAAGCAACAACGATTTTGACAAAATCTGATCAGTGGCCTGCCCAAGGGCGAGTGCGCTTGCTTGACCCTTGTTTGCTGGGCCTACTTTAGTACCTAAGATATTCATGACCTCGACCCATTGTCCACTGTGGGTGGCTTAAGTAAATCATTGGGCGCACCTGTCGCACGCAAATAGCCATTTTCAAACACCATCAAGGTATCCGCCAAGCGAATGTGCGAAGGCTTATGGCTCACAAAAATGACAGTGATTTTTCCCTTGACTGCCGTCAAGAACTCGGCAAATTTTTGATCCGCAACGGGATCAAGGCCTGAAGTGGGCTCGTCGAGCAGCAGAATCGAGGCGCCCGCCAAGTAGGCGCGAGCCAACGCGAATTTTCGACGCGTGCTGATCGATAAATCTTGTTTGTTGTCGCCGCTGCGGTACTGCAATTTATTTGGCAGACGCAACACTTGCTCTAGACCACCGGCTAGTTCTAAGGCCGCCAAGATATCGTCATCACTCGCATCGGGTCTGACCAGCCGCATATTTTGTGCAATGGTTGCTCGAAACATATGTGAGCGATCTTCTGGCATATAGCCGATTCGGCGGCGAATCTCAAAGGGGGTGAGCTGACGGATATCGATGCCGTCGATCAAAATCGCACCGCTCTGGGGCGGGTACAGGCCAAGCAACAATTTAATTATGGTTGATTTACCCCCTCCATCGGGGCCAGTCAACGCGACAGACTGCCCATGACGCAACGTAAAATCAACGCCCACTAAAGCAGGATCTGCACTTTGCGCATAGCGAAAGGAGACTTTTGAGAACTCAACTTTGCCCGCCATCAAGCGTGAAACGGCATTGGTGGTGTCGAACCGCTCTCCTTGGATGCCCATCAAGCCATCGATCTGACGGACGGCGCTTTTGATATTGTTAAACCGACGCAGATTCGAAAAAAACATTTGAATCGGTGTAAGAATCCGCCACATCAACATGGTCGAGGCGACTAACGCCCCAGCACCAATCGACCCCGAGATCACAAGTGGCACTGAAATCGCAATGATCATCAGCGCCGAAAGCATCATGAATAAGTGAGAAAGCGCGCCAATGCGCGCAGCGGTTTTTTCAACTTGAAACATCAGCATACTGGCTTCTGCTGAAATATCTTTGAAGCGTTTAAACCAAGTTTGCTCAACGCCACATTCTTTAATCAAGCGCATCTTATGTGCAGACTCAGTCAAGAACTCACTGCGTGCGTTGACGGCAATTCCGACCCGGTCGCTTTGCCTCGAGACCATGGGCTCATAGATCAGATACAAAAAGGCGTAGGCCGCGATCACCCCGACAAATACCAATAGTGCCATGGGGTTAATGAGCGCCAGTACGATTAAAAATACAAGCGTGACGGGCAGATCAAGCATCGTGGCCGCGAGAGGCCCACTAAACATATCGCGTATCGCCTCAAAACCATGCAACCTTGCCGTTTGCGCGCCAACCGAGGCACCTTCTGTGTAGGACACTGGCATTTTTAAAAGCTGCCCTGTCACCATCGTGCCAAAGAGAAAATCAATGCGGCCCGTCACTAAACTCAAAATTGCAATCCGATAACGCGTAAACAAAAATGACAGCGCAACGGCTAAGGCCGTTCCGACACCAAGGTACAACAGTGTATCGGTCGCACCCGAGGGTATGACCGCGCTATAGATTGCCATCGAAAACAAAGGACTTGTCACCAGCAACAATCCCGCAAACAACTCTGCCACACCTGACTGTAAAAACTGAGCGCTAAACCGCCTTAAAACGATATGGACAGGCTGCCTTTCATTGGCGGCAATATCAACCGAATGAATGAAGTATGCGTGCCCGATCAGCAGAGCATTATTATGCAGATAAGGCGCTTGATCGATTGAGGTCGTCACGCGCACCCCCGCACCCACGCGCCCTAGCACCACAAAACTTGAGCCCCCTGCGGGGACAAATAAGCAAGGCAGCGCACTTTCTGGAATATCGGCCAACGCGCATGGCACCATCGTCGCCTTAAACCCTAACCGAGCCAAACTATTCAAAAACTCGGATAAATCCATGTGCTCTTCGTAGTAAGGCAACACCTCGGCGATTTCGCGCGCCGAGTGCCTGGCATTCAGCAACTTTAGCA
>JBIIWK010000096.1:0-10932 GCA_044338955.1 Burkholderiaceae bacterium | reverse complement strand
GTCAAAACTCTCTTTCCGTCATTCGACTAAAATTAAGTTTCAAGATGTTGCAAAGGAATCTCCATGAGCGGTGACGCATCGTAGTTAAGATAATTTAGTTTGAATGTACAGACCGCCCTACGAAGTAGGGCGTTTCTTTTTGAGGGGTTGATTTTGTGGCGATGGATTGGAAATCTTGCGGCGGTGCTGACTCTGACGGGAGTTAGTCTTTCTCATTTGCTAAAAGACCCGTTTAAATCTTGGCTGGCTTTAATCGTTTTTACAGCCGTCAGTGGCTATATCGCTTGGCTGGCCTATCGAACCGCTGAAAAACTGTTGCAGTTACATTGTCAGATTGGCATTATGCCGATCAGCACGTTCGCTCGATGGGCGACTGCCGATGGAAGAAATATTGTTTATGAAGTGTTTCGCAATATTCAGGTAAAGCGGCCTTTTATTACACAAATTGATCATCAGTTTGCATGGACTGGGACAAAGCCTCCGATAGTGACATCTGACTTGCAAGCCATCAAGCTGGTAAGTACAGAAGCAGGAGCAAGTAGCCTTCGATTTATCCTGCCACACGTACGTGTATTTAACGAAACCGAAGTCTTACATTGTCGTATGGATCTTGACGACTCAGACCAATGCGCAGATCCATTTCTAGAGCAAATCGTACGCAATCCAATCCGATTCATTTCATTCCGTGTTGAGTTGCTGCACGTTACACCACGCTATCATCGCGAACAGGCGGTGTTAACCAAGACTAAATTGGATGAGAACGGGCCCCTCATTACCGAGATCGTTGCGAAAATTAAGTTTGATGGAATAACAAAATCTTTTGAATACAATTTAACGGATCCAACACCCGGGTATCGCTACCGCTTGAAGTGGACTCGGCCAACTCACAGAGATTTGGCTCGATCGAAATAGCAACGGTCATCAAAAAATCACTCCCCTAAATAAGCCGCCCATTTGAAGATTTTCAGTGATAGTCATGCGCGCAAGTCGCAATTCACGCCGTCGCATGCTCTCCAGCAATTTTTCCAAACACCGCACCACGCATCACTGACGTGGCGCCGGTATACACCTGGTGATACAACCCTGTTGCCTCGCCGGCTGCATACAGCCCTGGTATCGGTCGACCATCGTTATCCACCACCTGACTATCTTTGTTGATTTTGATGCCGCCGTAGGTAAAGCAGATGCCGGGGATAATCGGGTAGGCCATGAAGGGGCCTTGGTTGATCGGGCGTGACCAATTTGATTTTGGGATCTCAAGGTTTGTAGTTGCTAAACCGTCAAGTTCAAACGGTAAAAACTTGCCTGCTGGGCAACTGTCGTTGAAAGCGGCGACCGTTGCACTTAAAGCGGCGGCGGGTAGGCCGCAGGCTTGTGCAAGTTCTTGCAAGCTGTTGCCCTGAATCACAGGCTGATCGGTGCGGATACTTTTTGTCCAGTTGGGTACGTCGTGAATGCTTTGATCAAAGATCACGTAGCAAATGCCGTCAGGTTGTTCGCCGATCGCGCGTGAGATATGGTCGTAGTGCACGTCTACCAAGCCCGGCGCTTCATCCAAAAACCGTTTGCCATGTTTGTTGACCAAAATCCCGTAGGTGAAGTTCATGACCAGCGCTTCGGTCGCGCCTGAGCGCGGGTCGAGCGGCTCGGCGTGATACGAACCAAAGTCGCCTGCGGGTGCGGCACCAGCGGCAAGCGCCATGCGGATACCTTCGCCTTTGTTGTAATAGCCACCCTTAGCCACCGGGCGCACAAACTTAGCAGCTTGCCCCAGGTATTGCGTGAGCATTTCGGGGTTGCCCTGAAAGCCGCCTGACGCGATTACCACGGCCTTGCCGTGCAGTAATAATTCTTGGCCGGTGCTATCTGCGGTGGTAACGGTAGACCGTGCGCCCTGCCGGATAAAGCTGCGCGCGGTGGTCTCGTACAAGCAGGTGACGCCCTTTTTAAGCGCATAGGTGCGTAGCGCCTCGATCATTGCTAAGCCGCCACCGACTGGCATTAAGCGCGGTGCAGCGGCCGTTAAGAAATAGGTTGGTAAAAAATCAAATTTGATCCCGTACTGTTTAAGCCAGGTGACGGTGGGCCCAGCCATGTTTGCCAAGGTGGACACGATTTCAGGGTCAGGCATGCCGTGGGCCTTGACGTAGGGCGGCCATTGTTCGTAAGGCGCACTCGCGGCTTCAATGATATTGGGGTCAAGATGAAACCCTGCGTTCGAGACCAGGCGTTCTTCAAAGTCGTCGCTGACCTCGGTCTCGCTTTTCATCCGAAAATAAGATTCGGTCCAGCGGGTGTTGCCACCAAAGTCGGGCTCGGGCGACCGCTCGATGACCACGACGCTGGCGCCTTTGTCTGCAGCGGCCACGGCGGCCGACAAACCGGCAATGCCGCTGCCGATGATGACGAGATCAAAGCTCATCTCGTGGGGGGTGTGTTGTGCTTGCGTCATATTGGGTACCAAATCAGCCTGAGATTGATTAAATTAAACCATGCGGCCGCTCAGATGCGAGCCGAGCAAAACAAAGGCACAATAGCGCAAACAGTCGTTAAGACAAAAATGGCAACACTAAAAAAGGGGATTTCAGTGCAACTCAAGACAATCGCAGTGGTCTCGGCACTTTTGCTGACCAGTACTTTGGCAAACGCCCAAAATGAGCCTTATCCCTCAAGGCCAATCAAATTAATCGTAGGCTATCCAGCAGGTGGGGCCTCAGACGTCACGGCACGTGCAGTTGCCAACAAGATGGTCGACTTTTTAGGCCAACCCGTTGTGGTCGAAAACAAGCCGGGGGCCGCGGGCAATATTGGCTCAGAGTTTGTGGCGCGCTCAAAGGCCGATGGCTATACCCTGATTTTTGGCACGATTTCATCGTCGATCAATGGCAGCTTGTATAAAAAACTCAACTACGATCCGGTCAAGGATTTTGTCGCGATCTCGCAGGTGACGTCTACGCCTTTCTTGTTGGTGGCGAATCCAAACTCGCCTTACAAAACTGTTGCAGATGTGATTGCAGCGGCAAAAAAAGCCCCCACCCCAGCGCAATTGCCTGATTACGCCACGGCTGGTAATGGCTCGGGTTCACATCTGTTCATGGAGTTGTTCACGTCAATGGCCGGGATTCGTTTGAATCATGTGCCTTATCGTGGTGCAGCACCTGCGATGGCCGATGTGATGGGTGGGCAGGTACCCTTGGCCTTTGACAATATTTTGACCACGATGGCGCAGGTGCAGGCGGGCAAACTGCAGGCCTTGGCAGTCAGCACAAAAACACGGTCAAGCGTCATGCCGAATATTCCTACCCTTGCTGAGGCAGGTGTGCCTGGTTATGACGCGACGGCCTGGTTCGGTGTGTTGGCGCCAGCAGGTACGCCGTCAGCGATTGTCGAGCAGTTGGCAGCGGCGATTCAAAAATCGGTGAAAACGCCTGAAGTGACCCAGGCCATGCTCAAGGGTGGCGCTGAACCGGTTGGCTCAACCCCTGCGCAGTTTGATGCTTTTTACAAAGCTGAAGTCGAGAAGTGGGCCAAGGTTGTGAAAAGCGCGAATGTGCAAGTTGAGTAACTCGATCTTTGCTCTTTGCTTGGCTGAACGAGAAGCGGTATCGGTGGCTAGTGCTTGAGGGTGCCCTCCAATGATTCAAATTCAACGCTAGCTATTCAAGTACGTCCCTCTATTCAAAAAAATAAAGTTTCTTTTCTGGACGATGTATGAAAATCTGGCATCAAAGTTTTACGGTCTTGGGCGATCTGGGCCCGTACAGCGATGCGCTCAAAGCGCACTTCGCGCGAGTCGCCCGCCCCGATACGCAAATTGATATGCATGGCATGTCGCCCGGCACCTACTCTTCAAACTACCCTGGGTCTGATATCAGACACGCGGCGCTGTTTCATCTGCACGGCATGCAGTTCATGCAGGCGGGCGTGATGGCGCAAGAGCAGGGCTACGACGCTTACGCAGTGAGCACCTTGCCAGACCCCGCACTGCGCGAAATCCGCGCCTTGATTGATATCCCGGTGATTGGCTACGGCGAATCAGCGATGTTCACCGCCTGTTTGCTGGGCCGCAAGTTCGGTGTCTTGGTGTTTATCGAAGACTTCAACGAGCTGCTTGCGCAAAATGCTGAAAGCTATGGCTTAGCATCGCGCTTTGCTGGCGCAGCACCGGTTGGCTTTACCTTTAATGATGTGTTGAAAGGGTTTTCGGATCCGACCGAACTCATCGAAAAATTTAAAACTGCTGCGCGCAAATTGATTGCGCAAGGTGCCGATGTGATCATCCCTGGCGAAGCGCCGTTGAATGTGTTGCTGGCGCGTAACGGGGTGACTGAAGTCGATGGCGTCACCATCATGGATTCGTTGGGTACGTGGGTGAAGCACGCAGAGATGATGGTGGATTTGCGTCGCCTGTGCGGCACCAAGCCAAGTCGTACCGGCTATTACCATCGCTTGCCAGAAATCGAGCGCGTCAAAGAGGTCTTTGCATTTTATGGTTTGGATAAGAGGCTGCCTGGCGTGTAACGCAGGTGTCGCTGGTCGAGAGTCGCTGATAGCCACTTGCTTGCAACGTATCGCGGGGTATCTTTGAGTACGCTAAACGATACGGCAAGACGATCGCATTGGTATCGAGCACAGCGGCTGATATAAGCACTACGAAATCTAGACCGTCAGGCAGGCATCTATTGTAAAAATCGGTCAGTAAAGTCATACGAAAAATTAACAAGTACAGTCTGGAGAAAAAAAATGGATCACACCTTTGATGTTGTTGTTGCAGGTTGCGGCGTTGCAGGATTATCGGCCGCTGTGACTGCGGCAGAGCGTGGCTTGAAGGTTGCGGTGCTTGAACGCGCATCGCGCGAAGATCGTGGTGGCCAAAGTCGCTATACCGAAGCGTATTTTCGGATGAAGGCCTTGGATCAGGTCACCGATGACTTCGAGACGCATTTGGCCGATAACCTTGGCCCGTATCCCGAGCCTGACTTGATGGCCGAGATGGCAACGGGGCGTGAGAACTGGTCGCACGCTACGCGTACGTTAGCGATCCCCGATACCGACGTGATCGGCAACTTCGCTGATCAGGTGCCGCCTACGATTAAATGGTTGCAAGGCGTGGGCGTTAAGTTTGATTTTTTACCCACGCAATTTTTGACGGCCACACAACCGCGCTTGTTGCCTGTAGGGGGCGGTGCAGCCTTGGTAGACGCACTCGCAGCCCAAGCTGAAAAACTGGGCGTGACATTTTTTTATTACACGACCGCGCGTCGCTTGCTCTTAAATGATGACGGTGTTGTGACGGGTTTGTTCGCGCAACAACAAGGCACACAAGCCGTGCGGTTTCACGGCAAGGTGGTGTTGGCATGTGGTGGCTTTGAAGGAAACCCGGCGTTGCAGTCTAAATACATCGGCCCACGCTCGGTGTATTTGCGTCCAATTTGTAAGGGGGCGTATTTCAATCGTGGTGAGGGTATTGAAATGGCGCTAGATATTGGCGCGGCCCCGTCGGGGGATTTTGGTAGCTATCACGCCGAACCCATCGACCCGCGCTCAGGTGTGTCTGAGCCTTCGGTGTTTATATTTCCGTATGGGATCTTAGTGAACAAGGCTGGCAAGCGCTTTGTGAACGAGGCACCGGGTACGGTTGATGCCTGGTACGAGCGCATTACCCGTCGTATCTACGAGCAAGAAGAAGGCTTGTCGTATGTCATTCTTGATCAACGCATGAAAGATATCCCAAACTATCGTCTTGCGATTCGAAGTGATCAGCCCGCGATTGAGGCTGACACGATCGAGGCGCTTGCCGCAAAGTTGGATATTCATCCACAGACACTGCAAGAGACTGTCGCCCAGTACAACGCGGCGTGCCCTAAAACGGGCAACTATGATCCCTTAAAAGTTGATGGTATGGCCACGCAAGGTTTGCTGCCGGCCAAAAGCAATTGGTCTTTGCCCATCGATCGCGGCCCGTTCATGGCGTATCCAATTATCTCGGCCAACGTGTTTACCTTTGGTGGCTTGAAGGTTGATCCACAAGGGCAGGTAGTTGATACAGATGGTTATGCGATCCCCAATTTGTACGCCGCGGGCGAGGTGATTGGTATGTATTACACCAACTACACCGGCGCCACCTCGGTTTTAAAAGGACTAGTGTTTGGCCGCTTGGCGGCTAACAACATTGCCGATCAACAATAGGAATTCGTTATGTACGCAGCACAATTTTTGTCAGGGCGCGTGGCGCTTGTCACGGGCGGCGCAGGTGGTATCGGCGCGGCTGTCGCTGAAGCGCTGGCTGCCTCAGGCTGTCAGGTTGTAGCCGCCGACTTACCCAACCGTTTAGGTGCGACTGACACAGGCGGTGGCATTGAACACGTTGCGCTAAACGTGTGCGATGCCTCTGACATTACGCACTGTGTGCAGGGTGTCGTGCAACGACATGGGCGTTTGGATATCTTGGTGAACGTTGCTGGCGTCGTGTCAGTGGGTAGTGCGCAAAATATTACTGAGCAAGAGTGGGATCGCGTCATCGACATCAACTTGAAGGGCACCTTCTTGTGCTGTCAGGCGGTGATCCCTGTGATGAAACAACAGAAGTTGGGTCGCATCATCAACATTGGCTCGGTGCTGGGTAAAAATGGCGGTAATCCTCGACCGTGGCTCGACCCCAAAGAACAAGACCGCGCCGGTAACGTGGCCTATGGGGTGTCTAAGGCCGGCGTGCACATCATGACGTCTTATCTGGCAAAAGAACTGGCAGCGTTTGGCATCACGGTGAATGCCGTGGCGCCAGGCCCTGTTGCTTCGGCGATGACGACCGCGTTTCCGCAAACGCTCAAAGATTTGATCCCGGTGGGGCGCATGGGCAAAGCCTCTGAGATCGCCTCGGCGATTTTGTTTTTGGCGTCGCCCGAGTCGGGCTTTGTGACGGGTGAGATTTTGGATGTGAATGGCGGGCTGTGGTCTGATTAAGGCTTGAAAAACTCGCCTATTGCTGCCATATTGCATTACAGTATAGACACGCAAGTTTTACCTTTTTCAAAGAGATCAGTGATGCCCTTCTGTTCAGCCTGTGGCACGAAATGTGCAGATGACGCCAAGTTCTGTAGCGCCTGCGGCAAGGCGATTGTTGTCGCGTCTGTCGATCAAGCTGCGGCCACGACACAAGCTCAAGCCGTACGCGCAACCGAGTCGGTTCAGCCAGTGATTCAAGTGATTACGCCTGCTGCGCCAGTTAAGGCCTTTGATAATCCAGCCGAACTCTGGAAGATGTTTTTTTATGTCGCTATTTTTGATTTAGGGATTTATTTCTTAACGACCTCGGCCGCAGAAACTGGTGGCTTTAGCTCGGGGCCAACGATGTTAATCGTTGCCGGCTACCTTGCCGTTGCCTACTTTTTGGTCAAAGTGCAGGCGTTCGACAAAGGCCGGGCAGTATGGCTATTGCCCTTGATTGCGTGGCATGTATGGGGTTATTTGCAAGGCATCTCAAGCAGCAGCGACCTTGAGTACGCCACCACCTTCGATAATTACGATACATTTATTTCTGGTATCCCAGAGATGGTGATCTTGACCAAGCTGTTTCTAGTGTTGCGTCAGGGTGCGGCGAAGTAGTCTTGTAATACGCACTTGTGAACAGGCGGTAGCTGCGGGCTGGTCAGCGATCGTTCAGCTTGGCGCATCAGTGAAAATTACCCTGAAAACAGTGTCTGGTTTCATGGCCTAGTTCGTGCATGGTCGATTTTTTGCCAGTGTAAATTTGGCAATTATCTCCCTCCCAAAACGAGCAAGCCGCAACCGCATAGCCAAAGCCGCCCAGACCGCGCTTTCGGCTTTCTTTCTCACAGGTCGCCTGAACGTTATCCACGCGAAACCAACTGATCGTTGTTTTTGACGTCATGAGTTTTGAGGCATCAAACTTTGCTTCAGGGTTTTGCCAGTCTTGCGCAAGTGCCTGTGCCGTCGCGAGTACAAAGGCACCCACGAAGATGAGTGGTCTAATAAAAAGGGTCATGGTGCGCTTGTGCAAAGTAAGAGAAGGCCGCGTACTCAAAGTGAGTTGTTCAGAGCAGCTTTGTTCATTTGACTTGAAAGTACGACAGCCCTTGGGTGACGCGGTAATCAGTCGATTCCTTTATCACGCCCTTTGAGTCTTGATACTGATATACGTTGACCTTGTTGTCGAGTTTGATAATTGTAAAAACCGATGTCGTCAGCTGCCGTTTGGATTTGTCTTTTTTGACGACTTCGCAGACTTGTCTCAGTAGGTCGGGATCATCAAACGGTCTGCCGTTACTGTCTCTTATGAAGTCTGGAATGACGTGGCTGGCAATGAGTTTTTGATAAATTTTGTTGCCAGTCGCTGACCACTCCCAGCTGGTATTGGCTAAGCAAGATATCTTCAGCCCGTCAGGGGTGGTGGTGACGTATTGTGCTTGTTCGCTGATCGTTCCGTTGGGTAAATAGTCTTGAACATATTGAGCCATCATCGAGAAGTTATCGGTTCTGGTGTCGACCTTTTGATACCACTTTCCGATCAATAGATTTTTAGTATCGCTGAATGTGTTGTCGGTTCTTTGCGGTGCAATATTGACACGGTCCATCACCCATTTGGCATTTTTTTCACCTTCGAAATACAAGCGGCCGTCTGGCTGCAATATCACGCTGACGCGGTAGAACTTTCCGTCGGTATAGACCTGCTGCCCTGAGAACGTCGTGGCTGAAGTTGCACTCAACTGGAGGATAGTTTGCCCCACTTGAAAATTTGGGCTGTTGGTACTCGTTGCAATCCCCACGCCATTCTTGAGCGTATAGCTATAACCCCATTGCGTGCTGTACCAGTTGCCGTCAATGCGCTGAATAGGCGTTTGTGACCAAGCGTTAGTGGCCCACAAGAGCGTGATCGCCAGTACTTTCAGCAGACTGATCATTCGAAGTTGAAACATAATGAGTTGTACCGTGTTGATGAGGATAAGACGTTAGCTGACACTCTTAGGCACTTCACAACTAAGTATCACGCAGCGAGGCGAAGGTCATATTATGATTTAATTATCACGGTGGCAAGCTTTGCATAACCCGCCTTCAGTTAGCGTTTGCCTGTTCTAATCACCCTCGGAACCTATTCAAAGTGAAAACATTAACGCGCCTTAGCGGCCTGTGTTTCTTCTTATTTTCAGTTAATACCCTCGCACAATCAGCGATTCGGATTAATTTCGCGCCAAATGCCATCAGCCATGAATGGCGAGGAACCATCGCCAACCGAGGTAACCAAGATTTTGTTTTAAGGCTCGGTCGCAGACAAATGTTCGAGGTCGGCGGGCCCCATGTCTACGCGTGGTCAGCTACGGATCCGAATGGTCAAAAAGTGGGTTGCAATAACAACAACTACTGCTATCCAGGTCAAAGCATGTACCTGCAAATGTCAGGTGACTATGTGATTCACACTAATTTTCGGATGGATAGCGGGGTCAATCAACCCGTCGTGGCGAGCCGTGTGGTGAATCTTTTGTTTGTAGCGCACTGAGCTTGCGTGCGTGCTTCCGCGCGAACTTGCAGGCACCACCGTGTAAAAAAAGCGTAGCGCAACAATGTTTCGGTGCGCTCGTTGACTCATCGCCGCGCGAGATGGCGTTCTAAAGCACCGGCCGCTCGGTTAAGTGAAAAACAAAGAACGAAATACATGGCCGCCAAAATGAAAAACACTTGCATTGGTTTGGTCAAAAGCATGCTGTTGACCTGACTTGCAACGAGCGTGACTTCGTGTACGCCTACTACATACGCTAACGAGGTTGCCTTAATAATTGATACAAATTGGTTCAACAGCGAGGGCAGCATATTGGTAAGTGCCTGCGGCAGTAAAACGTAGCGCATTGTTTGAAAATACGTCAGGCCGAGCGCCCGCGCCGCTTGGGTTTGACCGAGTGACAGGCCTTCCAGTCCGGCACGTACGATTTCGCTTAAAAACGCACTTTCGTAAATGACGATTGCACAAACGACCGTGATAAAGGCCGATACGTCATGACCGAGCAAGATGGGAATGCCAAAGTAAGCCCAAAAGATAATCATCAACAAGGGCAAGCCACGCAAGGTATAGACCCAGATGGTGGCGGGCCAAAGCAGCCAACGCTGAGAACTCGTGCGCATGAGGCCAAGCACAAGCGCTAAGGGGAAAGACAATCCCAAGCCCAGTGTTGATAGCAGCAATGTACCTGCCAGCCCGCCCAGTGGCCCTGTCGGATAGCTACCGATCAAGAATAACACTCCAAAGTCACGCAGGATATCTAGCATTTTCAGATCCTGTGCGCAGAGGGATAGCGTCGACTGAACCAGGCGCCGAGTCCCATGAGGCTGAACGAAAATATTAAGTAGGCAATCGTGCCAAACATAAAAATCTCAAAGGTTCTAAAGGTGGTGTTCTCTATTTCGTGCATTCGATAGGTGAGTTCACCGACGGCAACGGCCATCGCGAGGCTAGTATTTTTAAACAGAAATAAGGTTTGGTTGATGATTGCGGGAACGGCAATGCGAAGCGCTTGCGGCAGCATCACGTAGCGTAGCGCCCCCATCTGACTGAGGCCAAGCGAGCGCGCAGCGTCAAATTGTGCAGCAGGAACGGCACGCAAACCGCTGCGTAAATCTTCGGACATGAAAGCGCCGCTATTTAATGCCAGGGCGATCATTGAGAACAAAAATTCGCCGTCTTGACGATTGAGCCAAAGTCTTAAGGGGTCAGGCAATACTTGTGGCACAGCGAAGTACCAGATCAGGATTTGAACTAGCACTGGAACGTTGCGATGGTACTCGACGATCGCTGCGACTAGCAGGCGCAGCGGGCGCACCGGCAGCGCTCGAATGCTAGCCAGCAGCAACGCAAAAATCACAGCGAATAGCAAAGAGCAAATAAAAAGCGTAAGCGTGACAAGCAACCCTTGGCCAAGATCG
>JBIIWK010000095.1:0-11012 GCA_044338955.1 Burkholderiaceae bacterium | reverse complement strand
CGGTGAAAAAAGTGATAATTTTCCCGAGCATCCACTTGAGCTCGCAGCGCAAACGCGTGCGCCCGTCTTGGGGCTCTATGGCGGGCAAGACACTGGTATTCCCCTCACCGATGTCGAAAAAATGAAACTCGCTTTGACTGGCCCAAATGCCACAGCTGCGGCAAAGTCCTCAAAGTTTGAGATCTACCCAGATGCACCCCATGCGTTTCACGCTGACTATCGGCAGACGTATCAAGAGGGGCCTGCAAAGGACGGTTGGCAAAAAGCCTTGGCCTGGTTTAAAAAGAAGGGCGTGTAGCGTGCATCGCGTCGCGCGCGCCCCGAGGATGACTACCCAAACCATATATCGATATAACAAACGATTCGATGTGTGAAGTGAAACTTAAGGGCAAACCCTTGTTACATTGTTTCCTCATGGCGTCTAGGCTGAGTCATAATCCCAAAGTTGGCGAGCTGCGGGTTTCAGGCTGAGTCATAACCCGCAAGGCAGCGAGCTGCGAGCTTTATTGAGTGCTGCGGTGAAAAATTCAAACGCTTCAAAAAAGTAAATATCAAACAATCGTCTGGTGTCGTTTCTGACTAAAACGCTGCCTGACCTCCTCGCTTTGACCAGCGAGGTATCTCGGAGAAAACTATGAAAAATTTCGGCATACACCTGATTTCGCGTCAGGCAATGGTGCGTCACGCGGCGGCAGTTGCCTTGGGATTGTTGGCTGTCAGCGGTGCACAAGCGCAAAACCCAGACGCACTCAAGCTCTATCAGCGAGGCCTGGCCGCCACCTGCGCGAGCTGTCATGGCACGGATGGTCAAGGTGTGGTGGGTGCTGGTATGCCCTTAATCAACCATCTGAGCTCAGCCGAAATTTTGAAAAAAATGACCGATTACAAAAGCGGCGCTGTCACTGGCACCATCATGCATCAGTTAGCCAAGGGCTATACAGATGAACAGCTGCAGACAATCGCGTCTGTGCTTGGAAAAAAATAAAAAGGGGCACAACATGAATCGTCGTTTATTTCTTGGACAAAGCTCTGCGTTGTTCGGTGCTGCTCTTGGTATGCCAGGGCTTGCACGCGCTAGCCTCAATAAGGCTCAAATCATCGTGGTGGGTGGCGGGTATGGTGGTGCAACAGCCGCTAAATACCTCAGGCTACTTTCGAACAACACTGCGAACGTCACTTTGATCGAGCCCAATGCACAATTTATCTCGTGCCCGATGTCGAACTTGGTGATTGGTGGCTCAAAGACCTTGGCTGATGTCACGGTGTCATACGATGCGTTGCAAAAAAAGCATGGCGTTAAAGTTGTGAAAGATAGCGTCGCCTCGTTTAACGCTGAAAAGAAAACCGTTCAACTCGCATCGGGTCAAACGCTGCCATACGATAAGCTCGTGGTGTCGCCAGGCATTAGCCTGATGCTTGACAGCATCGAAGGCTTGGCTCAAGCCAACCAAGCGGGCGTCACCTTGCAAGCCTGGAAAGCAGGCGACGAAACGGTGGCCTTGCATAAACAGCTTGCTTCAATGAAGGACGGCGGCGTCTTTGCTCTCAGCATCCCGCTTGCGCCATATCGTTGCCCACCAGGCCCCTACGAGCGCGCCTGCCAGGTTGCCAACTATCTCAAAAAGAATAAGCCAAAGTCAAAGGTCATTATTCTGGATGCGAACCCTGATGTCATCTCAAAGCCCGGCTTGTTTAAAAAAGTTTGGGCCGAGCAATATGCAGGTATCCTCGAGTATCGCCCACAGTTCAATGTGACCGCGGTAGATGCCAAGACCAAGACGCTTAAGTTTGACGTGCAAGACGACCTCCAGGCCGACGTTTTAAATATTTTGCCCGCGATGCGTGCAGGTGATTTAGCTGTACAAGGTGGGATTGCCAACGCGAACAAACGTTGGGTACAAGTCGACTTCAAAACCTTCGAATCTACAGCCGCGAAAGATGTGCACGTGTTGGGTGATTCGATTCAGGTCGCACCCTTAATGCCAAAGTCTGGCCATATGGCCAATCAGCACGCTAAAGTCGCGGCGGCCGCCATCATCGCGCAACTCAATGGTTGGGAAATCAACCCTGCGCCCGTGCTGACAAACACCTGCTACAGTTTTGTCAACGATAACCAAGTTGTTCACGTGGCAAGTGTGCATCAGTACGATGCAGCCGAAAAGACCTTTAAAACAGTCGCCGGTTCTGGTGGGGTGTCGACTGGGCCAACCGATCTTGAAGGTGTCTACGCGTGGGGTTGGGCGCGTAATATTTGGGCGGATAGCCTTGGTTAAATAGCGGCTTTGTTGCAGGTGAGAGCCTAGCGTCAGTTTAGCTTGGCTCTCGCCAGAGCGTCGGGCCCAGGCCTCTGGTAGGTGGGCGCCTAGCGCCGCGCGGTTCAGAAAATTTTTCCGTCAGTCTGGCGCGTTAGTTACTTTTAAAACGCGTCAGTTTGACAATGGCAATGGCGATAAACGGCAGCGCAAAGCCAAGACAAATCGTAGTGAGTAGCAGCGGTCCGAGTTCGGTGTAGTTTGCCGCACTTTGGGCCGTTGCCGTTTTGGTTGCGCGCGTAATTTCAAAAATTTGGTTTAGATATTTAGTACCGAGTTGACTGAGCGAGAGTGCGAGATTCGTAAACGAAGCCATCACTGCAAAGTAGGTGGCCTTCAGATTGTCAGGTGCTGAGCGTGCGATCCAGGCAAGCATTGGGATCATCGCAATTTGCCCAAGTGGGGACTCAAGCGCAGTGTCGATGAGCGCGATCACGCGTGCATCAACAACGCCGCCAGTCATTGCGGCTGTCCAGTGATGCAGGCCATGCACCATCCCTAGAGTCGGTAAGGCCAGCAACGTACCAAAAACGGTGAGCGTGCCAACGATATAAACAATCGATTTTTCGGCCATGAAGCGACGAAAAATGAACATGCCAAGTAAAGACAGCACACTACCAATTAACGAGAGTATCGAAAAAAAATGTTGATCAAATTTAAGCTCATCGATCAGCCACCAGCTCACACCGGGCCCAGGCGTTGGGATCGCCCTAAAGAAAAAAATCACAAGAGCAGTACCAACAAGGGTTGAACGCATCTGCGGTTCAAGATCACGTGTGAGTCGACTCATCAAAAAAATGATAATGGTCATTGACCCAACAAAAATAATTTCTTGACCATACTTGACTTGACTTAAGCCCATGGTGAGCGTGAAGGCCACAAAGACCAAGCTACCCAACAGAATGGTCCAGTTAGGCGTGACGAGTTCTATATGTGAGGTGAGGGCCGCTTGTGCTTGCTCTTTGGTGAAACCTCGCTCAATCAAGCGCCGCTTGTCGCGAGCGTGTAGCCAAGCCGCTACTGCGACACCCGCGACCGAGATGAGCGGGATCCCAAGTGCCAGGGTGTACACCTGTGCATAGCGTGTGAGTTTTTCGGCTTCAGACAGGTGCTGTACGCCTGAAAAGGCGTAGATGTTGAGCAGCGCAACTAACACCGAGCCACCGATAATGGACACACGCCCCAAGGTTTGCATGGTGGTGTGCATCAGTTTGAGACGTTCATCTTCGATGGCCTGACCGTGCTCGTCAATATGAGGCACGGCTTCGACAGTCATGGCGTCGGCGACGGCATCTTGCAGTACGTACCCTACGGGAGCCAGCAGGGCACTCAACACGTACCAGACTTCAACAGAAAATACGCCAGCCATCGCTTCGCGGTGAGACACCAAGCCCACCATGATGAGCAAGCTTGCTGCGATGAGGGAAGCGCCTACAAAAAGTAACCCGCTTTTGAAGCGCCACAATAAATCGACAATATGTCCAAGCCCCATTTTGAGTGACCAAGGGATCACCACCCAAAAACTTAAGGTCGCTAAAAAGGCCGCCGAAAGATTGAGATAGTCTTTAACAAAAAACGTGCCGACGATGCCCGTGAGGCTTGAAACGCCTGCGGCGACATACACCATTAAAGGGGGCAGGTACGACAGCCGCATTTCGCGGCCAAGTTCAAGAATGTTGCGATCGATCCAGCGCGAAAGACTCAAAAACATGGTTTAGGCCCGTGGTGATATCGAGCCTAATTTTACCGGACTGCGCTGAAAGCCTCGCCCTTTAGGCCGCGGAGAATGTCAAAGACCTTTCTTTTCGAACCAGCGAAAGAGTAGCAAGGTGATTGCAGTGAAGATGAGGGCAACAACCCAGTGATTGGTGCCGAGCGCCCCAGGCAAACCGATTTTGCCAAAGTCACCCCAAGACAGCACGGTGTTTTTAAAGGTGGGGTAGAGCTCGGCATAAATGCCTGCGCCGACCACCATACCCACCACTCCAAACAGCGCGTGCCAACGACCCTCACCCAGCGCACCCACTGAGGTGCCAGGGCAAAAGCCCATCACGGCCCAGCCGGCGCCAAATAAAGCACCGCCCACAAGAATGCCGCCCATGTTCATGGCCTTATGGCTGAGTTGAATCAGTTTTAAATCACTGAGCGCCAAAATGCCGAACATGCCTACGATAATGGCCGAAAGCATGAACTTGAAAATGGTCATGTCCTTAAACAACATGGCATTGACCTGTTTGTCGTAACGTAAGACGCGGCCTTTTTGTAAAAGAAAACCAAAGGCCAAGCCAGTACACAGTCCTAAAATTTGTTCGAGTGACATGATGCTCAAGCCCCTTTTGTATACATAAAGTGTGCAACCAGTGCCCCAAAGCCAAAGAACATCGCCATTGCGACAAATGAACTGACCGAGAGCTGCATCATGCCGCTCAGACCATGCCCGCTCGGGCAGCCATCGGCCAAACGTGCGCCAATCATGGCGACGATGCCGCCTAAGAAGGCAAAGATCGCTCTCTTAATCACCGATGAGCCGAAGCGTTGTTGCCACACAGGCGGAACGCCTTCAAGCTTGAAGCTTTTATCCGTGACCGAAGAGATGAGTGCACCAAAAAAGATGCCGATAATCATTAAAAATTGCCAGTCAATTTTGACTTTCTCTTTGGCGTAATACGCATTTTGAGCAACGTGGGCGGCATCAAAGTTTTGAAACACTAAGCCGGCAGCACGTACAAACGTGGTTGAAGCGCCAAGATAATTGGATTTGCCCATGTAGGTTGTGGTGAGATAGACCGAAAGGATCGCCAAGAGGCCAACTAAGGCGCCTGCTAAATAGGGGCTCCAGCCATCGCGCTGGGCTATGCTAAGTTGAACTGACATGTTTATTTGTGATCCCGTAAGTGTCTGCTCTGTTATTTTCAAGAGCAAGGCGTGATTGAGCTTCATGCCTGAACATCTTCACGCGAACAACAAAATCACTACTTGATGTATGTCAAGTTGCAGGTAAATAAGGACAGTAATTGCAGTTTTTATTAGCTGGCGCAAAGGTGTTCAAGCGTTTGAATGACTTTGATTGCCATTGGTGAGGGCGTTCGATTGCGCAAACTGACAATGCCGATTTGTAAGTCGATAGTCGGGATTTCTCTGATGATGAGCTTTCTTAAAAGTGCGTCATGCCCCATCTTATTCACCGCGCTATCCGTGCTAATGATGACGGTATCACTTGTGAGTGCTAAGTGATGCAAGAGGTCAATGTCGTCGCATTGCACGGCGAGTGTTAACTCAGAGTCTTGCTCGAGCCTTAATTGTTTTGCGAGGCGTTGTCGCAGGCTTGTGGTCAATTTTGTTGCGGCAACGCCGTAGTCCCACACCGCAAAGAATGGCGTTGCGGTGTTTGCTAAAGGGTGATCAGCACGCACGTAAAAATCTACTTGCTGTCGAACGAGTGGTCTGATGTCTAGCGCCGCTGTGTTGTCAATATCAGCGATGGTAGCCACAAAAAATTCGATATCTTCTCGGACTAAATTTTCGTGTAATTGACGCCAATTATTGATTTCTGCGCGTATTGAAACGCGCGGGTGACGCTGCCTGAGTTGGCTGAGGGCTTCGCGTAACAGCGTAGCGGCTGGAAAAGGCCCCATTCCAAAAGCGATATCGCCTAAGTCAGCGGTTCGGTACAGAGCGATATCGCGCTCGAGGTTGCGTGCATCGAACAGCAGTTGCCGTGCCTGTTGAATAAAGAACTCGCCGGCCGAGGTGAGTCGTACCGAGCCCGGTTGTCTTTCAAACAGTCGCAAGTCGGATTTACGTTCAATCGCTTGAATGCTTCGGCTAAAGGCCGGTTGACTTAAGTGGACGCGAGTTGCAGCCCTCGCAAAGTGGCACTCTTCGGCTAATGCGACGAGATGATTGATTTGAGTAAGGTTAAGCATCGTTCGTGCGCCTTGTCAGGATGTGTATTGCCCGCCCTGAGCTTCGTAGCCTTGAGCAGATATTGAGCAATTGGTAATCAATTCAATGCATATATCGCATTGATTTAATGCAAATAATGCAATTGATAAAGATAAAAGGCAAGTTTAGCCTTGAGGGCGTATTGATTCTTATTAACTGGACTCGCTCACATGGCAAATACCAAACCGCTTAAGCCCATCAACATTGCTAAGCGCTACAAACATATCAAACCAGTGCCGCGCATGCCAAATTTTGCAGCTTGGATCGAAGGCATCGATCTGACCAAGCCGCTGAGCGAGCCGGTCAAGCAAGAGCTACGCCAAGCGTTGTGGGATTTTGAGGTGATTTTTTTTAAGCCTCAAATTTTGACTCCTAAGCAACATGTGGCGTTGGCTGGGGTCTTTGGGCCAAGTTCTGATGGGTCTTATTTTGAGCGCAACGCGCACGCGCCCGAGCTTGAGATGATTGTGTTTGACGAAAAGCGTCCGCCAACCATCGACAGTTGGCACACCGATATCAGCTGGAAAGAGCAGCCACCGCTCGGCACAGCGATTCAAATTACAGTGACACCACCGGCTGGCGGGAACACCTGCTGGATCAGCACGACAAAAGCGTACGAATGGTTGTCGCCTGCGATGCAAAAGTATTTAGAGACGTTGAGTGCTGTCCATACCTGGGAGATCGCCAGTTTTAGGGACTCGTTGGCGAAGAAGGGTGATGAGGCCTTATTCGCAGCGCTTAGGGAGTTTAAACCCGTCACTCACCCAGTCATTCGTAAGAATGCTGACTCAGGTCGAAAATATATTTACGTGAACTCTGGCTTCACAAAAAAAATCGTTGGTGTCGATCGTCATGAGGCCGATGGTATGTTGAGGTTCTTGTTTGATTGGTTTAAGCGCCCCGAGTTTATGGTGCATCACCAGTGGGAGACCAATGGCATTGCGATTTGGGATAACCGCTCGACCCAACATTACGCGCTAGCAGATTATTGGCCGCACTTGCGCGTCAATCAACGCGTGACCTTCGATGATCCGCGCAATGTCGCACAAAAATCTAAAGGTGTTAAACAAGCATCGAAAGAAAAAGCGCGTACCAAAAAAATTCTGGCTGGAGTCTAAAAAATGGTCAGCCAAAGAGTATCCAAAGCAGTGCAAGTGGCGTTGGTGATGTTGAGCAGTTTGCTTGCGCAGACAGTTTGCGCGCAAAGCAGCAGCGCGTATCCAGAGCGACCAGTACGTCTGTTAGTGGGGTTTCAAGCAGGGGCGGCGACGGATACCCTGGCTCGGATTCTTGGACAACACTTGAGCGAACGCTTAAAACAGACCTTTGTGATTGAAAATAAGCCAGGTGCTGCGACACGCATTGCCATGGAGACTTTGAGCAAGGCGAGCCCCGATGGTTATACGCTCGCCGTGGCGAACGCTGTGGCAACGGTGTTTCCGACTATGTTTGCCGGAATGTCATTTGAGCCTAATAAAGATTTCGTACCGATCACCTTGTTAGGTCGTTCACCCTCTTTTGTGGCGGTGAAAGCAAGTTTGCCGGTGACAACCTATCAAGAGTTTGTCATCTTTGCCAAGGGTGCAAAGCTAGCCCTCGGCCATCCAGGTAATGGAACGAACCCGCACGTGGCGGGCGTAGCGCTTGGCAAAGCTCTTGGAATTGATTTGGTAGAAGTCCCCTTCAAAGGTAATCAACCCGTGGCGGCAGCAATGGCCTCAGGTGAGATTGACTATGCCATGCTTGAGTACGAGTCGGCCCGTCCCTTGGTTGAGCGTGGTGCCATCAGGTTGTTGGCGGTGACTGAGCCTAAGCGCTACTCGCTGCGCCCCGCCATTCCGACCGGACGCGAATTTGGAATTCCTCCTGTGATTGAGGGCTTGACGCCTTGGTTTATTTTGTTGGCGCCGCCTGGCGTATCACCGGCGGTTGTGGCGCTTTTGAATCGTGAGGCACGTGAGGTATTAGCGATGCCCGAGGTGCAAGAGCGCTTATTGAAGATAGGCATCGAAGCCGAGTCGAGCACTGCGCTCGAGGCCTCGACTTATTTTATGGCCCACCGCGCAAAGATGAATACCTTGCTTGAACAACTGCAGATCTCGATTAAAAACTGAGATTAAGCAGTTTTAATTTTCAGGGTGGTGATGGTCTGTTTCAGATCTAGCGCGAATAATACGGTTTTTGTCCTGATTGATGGTCGGTCACATCAATAATCGCGGTGATCTCTGGTGCGGCTCGTTTGACCATGACTTCAAAGCCTTGTTTGAGCGTCGCCTCAGACGAGGCGCAGCCTTGACAGCCACCGCTCATGCGTACGTAGAGTTGACCCTCGCGTAGATCGACAATCGAGATCTCACCGCCATGGCTGGCGATTGAGCGGTTGACTTCGCGATCGAGGATATCTTGAACGATCTCACGTACGACCTCATTTGAGCGACCCTGCGCTTGAGCGGCTACAGCTGTTGCAAGCACCGCCGGCACACCCGATAACAATTGAGTTCGGATAGCAGCACCGATCGCAGCTTTCAAGGTTTGCCATGACGTCTCGGCCGACTTGCTAACAGACACAGTGTTGTCAGCAATCAATACAGATGCAACCCCTTGTAATTGAAACAGTGTTGCCGCCAAGGGAGCGCTTGCGGCCTGGACCTTATCCGAAAAGAAAAAAGGACCGCCCGCTTGCACAACTGTACTGACCGTAAACTTGCACGTATCAGGATCTGCAATTGCGGTTTCAGCCTTGATCGAGATCGGAGCCTGAACCTGCATCGCGTGTACGGTGTTTGCGTCAGACATCTTCTGAGCGATTTGCCGCTGCTTCATCAGCAAATTTTCGTAGCCTTGTAAACGGATGAATCCCGCTGTTGTGACCATCGTTCCAGTCAAAGCCGATGGCATAGTTACCGACACTCATGATCTTTTTGGGCGCAACATCGGCACGTACGGTTTTTGGATCTAGTAACGGACGCCCGCTCATCTCTTCGACACACAGCGCGCACTGGCAGGCTAAGCGTAAATCGCGTACGTCAAAATCTGATTGAACGCCGTCTTCCCACAGCACGGTAAGCGTGCGTGCGTCGCGCTTGCGCATGCCGATGGGGGTGTCGATTGCTCCGTTCTTGTGCACGTCACTGGCCAACCATTCTGGGGTGCCGGTGTTCGCTTCAAAGTCCCACATGAACGGTTTCAGTACCGTAGCGGTGTTGCGCATCGCTTGAACCAGTTGCGCTGCGATCGAGGTGTAGACCTGAGCGCTGGCTGATTGCGGTAGGCCCGCCACAATCGGGCGACCCTCATCGCCACAGGTGACGACCTCGCTGGCGAGCGGCAGGGCGCCTAAAAATGGAACCTCAAGCTCTTGGCTCATTTTTTCGCCACCGCCGTGCCTAAAGATGTCGGTGGTTTCGCCGCAGTGTGGACAAGTGAAGGTGCGCATGTTTTCGACAATGCCCAAAATCGGCACGTGTACTTTTTGAAACATGCGTAAGCCACGACGTGCGATTTTTAAACTCACTGCCTGTGGCGTGGTCACAATGACAACGCCCGATAACGGCGTGCTTTGCGCGATAGTGAGTTGGGTGTCGCCAGTGCCGGGCGGCAGATCAAGAATCAAATAATCGAGGTTGCCCCATTCAACACCGGCGGTAAACAGTCGCAAATATTTAGTGACCATTGGGCCACGCAATACCGCAGGTGTATCGTCGCCCGTGAACATGGCCATCGAGACCACTTTGAGCCCGAAGCGTTGCGCGGGTACCATCTTGCCCTCGGCGGTCATGGCCGGTTGGCCGCTCGTGTTGATGCCAAGCATGCCGCAAATGCTGGGGCCTAAAATATCAGCATCGACTAAGCCGACGCTTGCGCCGGTTTGTTGCAACGCTAACGCAAGATTGGTGCTGACCGTTGATTTACCAACACCGCCTTTGCCGCTGCCTACTGCAATAATGTGGCGAATGCCTGGCAGTTTTTCAGGGCCTTGAGGTTGAGGCTGACCTTGAGGCTGGCTTAAATCGGTGTGAGTCGCTTGCATGACAGATTAAATCCTTAACGATTGATAGAGCCATGATAAATAGCCCAGTAAATTAGTCAAGAATATACCTCAGTAATCGAAGGCTATTTACCAAGCCCTCGGCTCAGGGCAGAAGCCACTTTAGGCAGACGCCCAGTAACCCACTTACAGCAATCACGTGAATCACGTTGCGTTTATATTTAAACAGCGCAACGCCGGCCGCCAGCGCCAGCGCGGCAGAGGGCCAATCAAAGACGCCACTAAAGCCGTTGGGCCACAACACGTGGTAGCCAAAAAACAACGCCAAGTTCAAAATGACACCCACCACTGCGGCGGTGATTGCGGTCAAGGGGGCGGTAAACTTCAAATCATTATGGGTGGTTTCGATCAAAGGGCCACCCACCAGAATAAACAGAAACGACGGTAAAAAAGTAAACCAGGTCACCAGACAGGCGGCGAGTGCGCCGGCTAAAAACAAGCTCTCTGGCCCAAAGAACGCTTTAACGTAGCCGCCTATAAAGGCTACAAAGGCTACCACCATGATCAAGGGTCCAGGGGTCGTTTCGCCCAGCGCTAAGCCATCAATCATTTGCAGCGGGGTGGCCCAACCAAAGGTGTCCACCGCGCCTTGGTACACGTAAGGCAATACGGCATACGCGCCACCAAACGTTAATAAAGCTGCCTTTGTAAAGAACCAACTCATCTGAGTGAGTGTGTGATCCCACCCAAAGTGCAAGGTCAGCCAC
>JBIIWK010000094.1:0-11050 GCA_044338955.1 Burkholderiaceae bacterium | reverse complement strand
CTGACGGCTGTTGCGGTAACGCAGCCAGCCAAGTTTTGGCAACAAAATACGGCTATTGCTTTGGTCTAATTGAATCTGTTTTGGCTCAGGATAGCGAAAGCTGTCACCACTCCCTTTTTTCTTAAAACGTGGAAAGCCAGTCCGCTTGGCAAAGAAACCCCTGAAGGCTTTTTCTAAATCTTTTAGGGCGTGTTGCAACGCTTGTGAGGGTGTTTCTTTCAGCCATGCAGTCTCGGCTTCACGCTTCCAAACGGGCAGCTTAGCTGCCATGGCTACGTACCCGATGAATTTATTGCCGGCTTCGTGATTCTCTTTTTGCACTGCTAAAGCCTTGTTATAGACGAACCGACACGAGCCAGAGAATCTACGCATAGCGCGCAGCTGATCGCCGTTTGGGATCAATTCGTATCTGTAAGCCTGCAAACGTTTCATACCCTGAATTATATTTGCGCGATCAAGGTAAATCACCAACTCACCTGTGTAAAAGATGTATTTGTAAATTACAAATTCGGTGAGTCTTTGCAACAAAGACTGGTGCTTTGTAACAAAATATAGCCGTGATGAATTCACAAAAGACACACTTGACGACCTGCGCCCGATATTTACTAGCGTGGACACTGATCTCGAGTCAAAGTCAATTACCCAAGTATCCGTAAGAATCTTTGGGGCGGCGCTTTGTAGTCGCCAAGCGACTTTGCACGAAGCTGCGGCGATGCACCAATTTCCGGGATTTACAAGTATATTGAGCAACTGCCAACGCCACACTCAATTAAAGGCCAAAGAAAGGAAGGCTGCGCCTTCCGCGCTTACATCCCCGCCCTGAACGGCGAGGTTTTACGCGCAAGTCCGATAAAGTGCTGAGGCGTTGGTATCTTCTTGCTATGGATCACTCACTGTGGCTCACTGCACTGGATCAAACCAATTAAAGACACTTAGCCCGCCATCAACGACTACCTCTGTGCCCGTGACATAGCCAGAAAAACGATCAATAAGCAGCGTTAAGCCCATTGCAGCGACATCTTGTGCGCTACCCAGACGCTGCATTGGGATCTTCAACGCCAGATCGCCAGCTGGCTTGAAGCCGCCGGCAGCGATAGCGCCAGGGGTCAGTGCATTGATGCGAATGCCATGGCGAGCCCATGCTTTGGCCATTTCCTTGACTAGCATCAACATGGCGGCTTTACTAGTTGCATAGTGCGGCAGATTGCGGGGAGTGTGGGCGTGTAGTGAAGTTAAGTACACCATCCGCCCGGCAATGCCTTCATCAATCATGTGTTGACCTGCCAAGCGGGCAAGTTCAAAGCCAGATTTCACATTGACGTGATACATCTCATCCCAGATGTCACTCGTGACGGTGCGCCACGTGTCGGCTTCGCGCCGTGGTGGCGAGGCCGAGTGCACCACCATATGAATCGGACCGAAGGCGGCACGGGCTTGATCGACGGCTTGCTGAGCCGACCCAGCGAGTGAGAGGTCGATGACGGCGCCTTTTGCCTGATGGCCCTTAGCGCGCAGTTCGGCCAGCGTCTCTTCGAGCTTTTGCCCATTAGAGTCAACCAAAAACACCTGAGCACCTTCACCCGCTACTTCAAAGGCTAAGGCCCTGCCAATTCCGTTACCTGAACCGGTAATAATTGCGGTTTCTTCGGTGAGGTAGGAGCTTTGATTCTTCATGGGCGAGCCTATGACTAGGGAGTGTTGGCGAGCGAAGTAAAATACATCGTAAGACTATAAACGAGTTAGATAAATTTGACTTATGAAATACTCGTCAGTTGGTCATTGTTAGCTGCCAAACCTCAACAAAAATTTCTAATAACCATCTGTCATCGATCACCATTAGTCTGATACCCATCACCCTGCACCAAAACGACAAGCGGCCCAGCTGCTTAATCAGAAGTTTGCATTGTTCTTGCGTTGAAACATGTCTCAGTTGTTCTTTGCCCTTGCCCTGATCTGTGCCGTCGTCATGCCGGTCTGCGCACAGTCACAAGCATTAAAAACACTTCGTTACACCATTTTGCTAGATAACGGCGCCGTTGCCGGAGAGCAGATCGTTGAGCGCCCCAGCCTCGACACCATTAAGGTTCATTTTGACTTCAAAGAAAATGGTCGCGGCCCAACTCTTGACGAAGTGATTAAAATTGGTCCAGACCTGACCATGCTTGAGTACAAAGTCACGGGTAGTTCAGAAATGGGCGGTGCCGTGGACGAGCGGTTTACGCGCAGAGGGGGCCTGGCTGAATGGAGCGTCAAAGCCGAGCGAGGTAGCAAGCGTGTACGGGGCCCCGCTTTTTATGTACCGGTCGATTCTTCGCTTGAAGTCACGTCGCTGATGATCTCGGCATTGGCAGCCTCGCGAACCGGCACGTTGCCCTTGCTGCCCGAAGGCACGTTGACCCAACAACGTCTGGATGAAGCGGTCGTGACACGCGGCACTGAGTCAGAGGTTGTGCAGTTGGTGATGCACACCGGGCTAGGGTTGAGCCCGCAGTTTTTTTGGGCGACTACGACAGCCGAACAGCATCTTTTTGCAGCCATTACTCCTGGTAACGCTGCGTTAATCAAAGAAGGCTGGGAAGCCAATTTGGCGGACCTTAAAAAGCGACAAGAAGAGGCGTCTGGTCGGATCCTTGCGCAACGCGCGCGCGAACTGCAGCACCCCATGCGTGGCCTGACGGTGGTACGTAACACACGCATCTTTAATTCTGAAACGGCGCTACTGTCCGCTGCCTCAGATGTTTATATTCTCAGAGGAATGATCACCGGAATCTTTCCCGCGGGTACGTATTTGACTCCTGTGGATAACGAGCTTGACGCCGCGGGCCGTGTGATGCTGCCGGGGCTGTTCGATATGCACACGCACATCAGCCGTTGGTCAGCGTCCTATCATCTGACGGCGGGCGTGACTTCGGTGCGCGATCTGGGTAACGCCAACGTCGAACTACAAAAAATGATCGATGAAACACTCGACGGTAGCTTGATGTCGCCTCGTGTGATTCCGGCTGGGTTTATCGAGGGCGAAAGTGCTTATTCGGCACACGACGGTATCCTGATTACTGATTTAAACGATGTGCGTCATGCGATCGATTGGTATTCGCTTCGTGGGTATCCTCATTTAAAAATTTACAATTCATTTCCAACTGAATTGATACCCGACACGATCTCTTATGCACACCGCCGAGGCTTGAGAGTAAGTGGGCATGTGCCTGCCTTCATGCAGGCTGACGACGTCATTGAGGCCGGCTTTGACGAGTTGCATCATATTAATCAGGTTATGCTCAATTTCTTATCAACGCCGCAAAGTGATACACGAACGCTTGAGCGTTTTTATATCCCAGCCGAGAAGGGGGGAGGTCTTGATTTAGATTCGCTAGAGGTGCAAGACTTTATCGAAAAGCTACGAAATAAAAATATCGTAGTGGATCCTACCCTTGCCACCTTTGATTTTATTAAACAGCGTAATGGTGAAATTGCCGAGCCCTACAAAACCATCGCAGATTTTATGCCGCCCGATGTGCGTCGTGGCTTTAGAACATCGACCATGAAGATCCCTGACGATAAGACGGCTAAGCGCTATGAAGCTTCTTATAAAAAGATGGTTGAGCTTGTTGGGCGTTTGTATCGCGCCGGGGTGCCCATTGTTGCAGGTACAGATGCGCTGGCTGGGTTTACGCTGCATAGCGAGTTAGCGTTGTATGTCAAGGCAGGTTTAACGCCTGCTCAGGCAATACAGGTGGCAACCTACAACGGTGCAAAGTTTACTAACACGCTCAATGACAGGGGGACAGTAGCCGTTGGCAAGTTTGCAGATTTGCTATTGATTGACGGTGATCCGACGCGCAATATCGAAGATATTCGAAAAGTAGCCGTGGTCATCACGCGCGGAAAACTGATCTATCCAAACGAGATTAACCGGGCGCTGGGCGTAAAGCCCTTTGTCACCAACCCACCCAAGCTGCGCCGATTGAATGAGGCCCCGTAACCACCGCTGCTTCTAGGCTGATTCTTGGTGGGTTTTAGGCTATCGAAAGAGCTGATTTGACGTTATCATGGTCAATAACAAAAAACGATAACAACTGAGAGACACGATCATGCGATATATCAAAACGTTGATTTCTACGGGCTTGGCGATCTGTTTTGCCTGTACGGGCTTCAGTACCTTGGCGCAAGAGTGGCCTACAAAGCCAGTCCGATTGATCGTGCCAATGCCACCCGCCGGCACAACTGACAACATGGGTCGCTTAGTGGCACAAAAGATGTCCGAATTGATCGGTCAAGTGGTGGTAGTAGAAAACAAGGTGGGTGCTAACGGCAATATCGGTTCAGATTTTGTGTCTAAGTCGGCCCCCGACGGTTATACCCTGTTGGTTTCGGGTGTAGGCAGTCAAGGGATTAATGCCACTCTGTATCGTTCGATGCCCTATGACATTGTCGAGGGTCTCACACATATTGGCATGATCGCCAAAGGCCCAAACGCGCTCGTCGTGAACCCAGCGTTTCCCGCGAACACCTTGGGCGAGTTGATCGCCCTAATTAAGGCCAGCCCCGGCAAATATAACTATGCCTCCACAGGTAACGGCGCTTCAAACCATTTGTCCATGGAGATCCTGAAGTCCGCCGCAGGTTTGGATTTGACTCACATCCCCTACAAAGGCGGTGCACCTGCCATGCTTGATCTGATGTCGGGGCAAGTGCCTATGATGTTTGTGAATTTTGACTCGGCGGTGCCGCATGTCAAATCAGGAAAAATGCGCGCACTTGCCGTGACAAGCTTGACCCGTCGTGAGGCGCTACCTGATGTGCCGACTGTGGCTGAGTCAGGTTTTCCGGGCTTCGAGGCAGAGTCCTGGACAGCGATTAGCGGCCCACCCAAGATGCCTGCAGCGTTGGTATTGCGTATCAATGAGATATTGATTCGCATCGCGCAAATGCCCGATGTTCGTGAAAAATTCGCGGGGCTTGGTCTTGAGGCATCTCTTTTAAAGCCCGATGCCATGAAACAATTCGTGCAGCAAGAAGTCGACAAGTGGGGTAAAGCAGTACGTGCCTCGGGCGCAACGATTGATTAAAAAAAGCTAAAAAAGCATGCAAACAGCCTGTTGTTGTAATCACTTTAATCATTAAACGAAACCTGACTGGTGAGAGATATGAGCCGCATATTGACTGCTAAACAACTTGAACAATACTCTGAAGAGGGCTTCGTCATCGTTGAAGATGTCGTCTCGCAGAGTGCGCTTTTACGAATGAAAGAGGTCTTGGCCGATTTGGTTGAGAAATCGCGCGCCTTAGCCACCCACGATGATGTGTACGACCTAGAGCCCGGACATCAGGCTTCTGACCCTAGGGTGCGGCGCATCAAAAAACCGCATGTGATTGATCCGGCATTTAAAGATCTGATGACAACGCCAAAATTTTTGGGGATTTTGCAGGATCTACTCGGCGAAAACATACGTTTACATGGATCAAAGCTCAATCTAAAGGCTCCGCATTTCGGTTCGCCAGTTGAATGGCATCAGGATTGGGCGTTTTATCCACATTCAAATGATGATGTGTTGGCAGCGGGTGTCATGTTGGATGACACTACGGTCGAAAATGGGGCCATGTATATGATCCCAGGTTCGCACAAAGGCCCGACCTACGATCATCATGATGCAGAGGGCTATTTTTGTGGTGCCATGGATCCAGAGACGTGTGGTGTTGATTTCTCACGCGCGGTCGCCTGCGAAGGCCCCGCGGGTTCGGTATCGTTTCACCATGTTCGAGCTGTGCATGGATCCGCTCAAAACATTTCAACGCGTTCGCGTGGCTTGCTGTTATACGAATTTACCGCAGCCGATGCTTATCCTTTGATGGCTGCGGGCAAAGCTGACTGGCAAGCCTTCTCAAATCGTCTGATCTGTGGCAAAGATACGATCGTGCCGCGTTGCGTCGCGGCGCCAATCCGTATGCCTTTGCCGCCCGCAAAGAATCAAGGCTCGATTTATGAAAACCAAACTGCAGGCAAGCGTTATTTTGGTTTTGTCGAACAAGGTGGCAAAAAAACTCTTTTAGCGTGAGCAAACCCATCGATTTGTTTGCTTGCGGTTTAGCTTAGGTACACAAACCCTGTACACACCGTGCACTGAGCGCGCCTGAATCGGTTTGCGCTAGCAGGTTGTCTTTACTTTCGAGGTTGTCAATGGATGTTCGCGCAGCAGTTTCCTATGAAGCGGGTAAGCCGCTCGTCATTGAGACGGTACAGCTTCAGGGGCCAAAGTTCGGCGAGGTGCTGATTGAAATTAAAGCAACCGGTATTTGCCATACCGATGAGTTCACTCGCTCGGGTGCGGATCCAGAAGGGATTTTTCCGGCGATTCTAGGACATGAGGGGGCTGGGGTTGTAGTTGATGTTGGGCCAGGAGTCATCAGCCTCAAAAAGGGTGATCATGTGATCCCCTTATACACACCAGAATGCCGCCAATGCAAATCATGCCTGTCGCGTAAGACGAATTTGTGTACGGCAATTCGCGGCACGCAAGGCAAGGGACTGATGCCCGATGGCACCAGTCGGTTTTCAATTGGTGGCAAACCGATTCATCACTACATGGGCTGCTCAACGTTTGCAAACTTTACTGTCCTGCCCGAGATCGCGTTAGCAAAGATTCGCGAAGATGCGCCCTTTGATAAGGTTTGTTATATCGGCTGCGGTGTGACAACAGGTATTGGTGCGGTGATCAACACTGCAAAGGTCGAGCCCGGTGCCAACGTAGTGGTGTTTGGCTTAGGTGGGATTGGTCTAAATGTTGTGCAGGGCGCGCGTATGGCGGGCGCAAACATGATCGTTGGCGTTGATCTGAATCCAGACCGGCAAGCGCTTGCCACAAAATTTGGTATGACACACTTTGTGAATCCTAAAGATGTTGGCGCTGATCTCGTTGCGCATTTAGTTGAGTTAACAGGCGGCGGCGCAGATTACAGCTTTGAATGTATTGGTAACGTTGACGTGATGCGCCAGGCGCTTGAGTGCTGTCACCGCGGTTGGGGTGTCTCGGTCATTATTGGTGTGGCCGGCTCAGGGCAAGAAATTAAAACCCGTCCCTTTCAGCTTGTGACGGGCAGAACCTGGAAAGGCACCGCCTTTGGTGGTGCACGCGGGCGTACGGACGTGCCTAAAATTGTCGACTGGTACATGGATGGAAAAATCAATATTGATGATCTGATTACCCACACGATGCCCTTAGAGCAAATTAATCATGGCTTTGATTTAATGCATTCTGGCGAATCGATTCGTAGCGTTGTCGTTTACTGAGCGTACCCCATGACACAAAAACTTTTGGTTTATCAATCGCTTTGGGCGATGGAGCGCAGGCGCCCTGATGGACATGAGTGGGATCTGCAAGAAAAACTGCGCATGATTCGCGATGCGGGTTTTGATGGGGCGGGCGTACGATTTGCAGAGCATGATTACGCAGCAGAGGTGACGCAATTTTTACGCGATCATGACATGACTTGGCAAGCGCAAGCGTATCCGCAGACGATTGATGATCTCAAACCAATACTCGAACATGTGGTTAAGTTTGGTGCCGACCATTTAAATGTCCAGCCGGATGTGCGACCTTACACGGTGCAAGAGTGTCTCCCGCTGATTGCCGGTTGGCGCGAGTTGGCCGCACAAGCCGGTGTGCGTATGCATATCGAAACCCATCGCAATCGCATGACGACCGAGATGTTTTTTACTTTGCATCTATTGGATGCGATCCCTGATTTGCGTTTGACCGGCGATTTATCGCATTACGTAGTGGGACGAGAGTTTTGGTATCCAATCTCGCCCGAAGACGATGCGATGATGCAACGAATAATCGATCAGTGCTGGGGGTTTCATGGCCGAGTCGCAAGTCGTGAACAGATTCAATTACAACTATCGTTTCCACAGCATCAGCATTGGGTTGCGGTTTTTATGGACTGGTGGCGTCGCGGGTTTGAGCAATGGCGTAAAAAAGCGGGCCCCGATGAAACCTTTACTTTTTTGTGTGAGCTTGGCCCACCCGAATATGCCATGACGGGTGCGGATGGCTACGAGTTGTCGGATCGTTGGGAAGAATCGCTATGGATGAGAGATCAGATCAGGGCGCTTTGGCAAGCTGTGCTGAAAAGTTGAAAACTGAAAAACTGAAAAGGCATATGACTTTTACAGCCACTTAAAACCTTTCGCCAGCAACGCAACAATACCCGCCATGGCACTTAGCATCCAATAAAAGTGCACGTCCATTTTTTTGCCCAAGGCTCGCAGATCCTGTTCAACCAATCCTAGGCGAGCATCCATGCACGAAACTTTTTCTTCTAAACGGCTCACACGCTCGACCACGATGACTATCCTTAAAATCTGACGACTTGAATAAACTCTTGTATTCTACACAGACAATAGGGGATGATCTCGCAAGAAGGTGGACATTTTTGTAACAAAGTATGAGCGTTCACATAATGCTTGTTTAGAAAAAAACATCATTTTTTACATAGGTTGTTGACCTTGAAATCTTGGATCCTTTTTCCTTGGCTATGCTTACTGGGTTTACAGTTTTTCAGCGCAAGCGCCCTAGCAGATGTATCCGAAAATTTTCCTAGTAAAGCCGTTCGCATCGTGGTGCCTTTTGCTGCGGGCGGTGGTGGTGATTTTATTGCGCGTGCGTGGGCTGACAAATTTTCAGAAACAATCAAACAACCTGTGATCGTAGAGAATCGCGGCGGTGGCAATACCGTGGTTGGCACAGACGTTGTGGCCAAGGCTGCGCCCGATGGCTACACCTTGTTACTTGTTGGGGCGAGTATTGCGACCAACCCTGCTTTGATCGAAAAGTTACCCTATAAAACACCAGACGACTTTACGCCCATTGGTACCGTGATTACCTACGCGATGGGCTTTGCCGCCCGTGCCAATTTGTCTGCAAAGAACGTGCAAGAGTTGCTGGCCTTAATCAAAGCTAAAGGTCCGTTGAGCATTGCGACGTCTGGCGATGGTTCGGCGACTGCGTTGGCCACTGAGCTATTTAAGGGTGCAACCGGTGCGCAGTTGATGGCGGTTCCGTACAAAGGTGCTGGCCCTGCAGCCATCGACGTAGCAAGTGGTCACGTTGACCTTATCTTTACCGGAATGTCGCAACTGAAACCGCATCTTGATGCGGGTCGAATCAGGCTTCTAGCAACCTCAGGGTCAAATCGTTTAGCCTCAGCGCCAGACGTCCCAACGATTGCAGAGCAAGGAATTAAGGATTTTGAGGCCGTTGTATGGTGGGGGATTTTGGCACCCGCTAAAACGCCAACTGCGATCGTTAATAAGCTGAATCAGGCACTTGCTGTGAGTTTGAATCATCCAGATGTGATGAAGCGCTTGGCAGTTATTGACGGCGAGGTGAGATTGTCTTCGCCACAGGCTTTTGATGCCTTGCTGAAAGACGAGATTGCGCGTTGGGCAAAACTATATAAGCCTCAGTCTGCCGCCAAAGTAGAATAAGGCGAGCCAACACCAAGCTATGTTGCAGGCCATTGGATTCAGTATTCAAACCTTGGATTTTAATTACACGCCCCGGAGAGCAAGTCATGCCGAAACTGTTGTCAGCGCCCCAGGTAGCACAGTATCAAAGTGAAGGTGCAACATGGCCCATTCGGGTGATGTCACGTCAAGACGCGTCGAGCTTTAGAGCAGCCCTTGAAGCGCATGAAGCCCAAACCGGAAAACCCTTGCAGGGTAATTGGCGACATAAAACGCATTTGCTGTTCACGTGGGCGGATGCGATTGCACATCACCCTGCGATCTTGGATGCAGTACAAGACTGTATTGGGCCGAACATTATTTGCTGGAGCAGTACGTTTTTTATCAAAGAGGCCAATAGTCCCGGCTTTGTATCGTGGCATCAAGATTCAACCTACTGGGGCTTAGACCCCGATGATGTGATCACGGCTTGGGTAGCCTTGACCGACGTCAACGAAAAAAACGGATTTATGCAGGTCATACCCGGTAGTCACAAAATCGATCAGTTACCGCATTTGGATACCTTTCATAAAGATAACTTATTGTCTCGCGGCCAAGAAATTTCGGTGGAGGTGGATAAGTCCAAAGCATGTGGCATACCTTTGTCGATGGGTGAAGTTTCTTTACATCACATCAAGATGGTGCATGGTTCAGATGCAAATCGTAGTGAAGATCGGCGTATCGGTTTTGCGATTCGCTATATTCCAACTAACGTGCGTCAGACGAAATTACGTGACTCAGCACAGCTAGTGCGCGGTATCGATGAATACGGTAATTTTGATTGGGAGCCTCGGCCTAAGGCAGATCTAGACGAGGACGCGCTTGCAGCTCATGCCAATGCAGTCGAACGGCAATTAAAGGCCTTGCACCAAGGGACGGACAAGACGAGTTTTCGCCCATAGCAGCGCAGGCGAAATTGTCTCTTTCATAAAAGGGAGGCAATGTCCCATTGCTAGGCTAATTGACGCAGCTTTGGCATGAGGATAAAGATGAGTCCCATGAGCAGCATCGCGCAAGCGGTATAGACGGCGAGCGCAAGTGAAGGCCCCCAGCTTTGCGCTGCGGCTCCTGCCAAAAGATTACCGAAAGGCAGACTAACGATCACTCCGGTTCGGATGCCCATGACGCGACCTCGCATTGACTCTTCGGTGTTGCTTAGGATAAGCGTTGCGATCATGGTCCAGCAGATGGCCTGTGCAATGCCTGCAACAAATATTAAAAGCAGCGAAAGGTAGTAAGAGGTCGATAGCGAAAATAGAAATAAGGCTAAGGGCCATAGCATCCCGCCCGCTACAAGCAAACGACCTCGGTGGCCTGATTTTTTTTGTGAGACCAACCAAAGCCCTGTTGCCAGTGCGCCGCAGCCCGCCATTGAGGTCAAAAAGCCATAACCCGCGGGGCCCGCATCTAAGACATAGCGTGCAAACAGCGGTAAGAATGAATAACGATAGGGCGCAACAAGAAGATTGAGCATTAAAGCGATCAGCAGCGGCACCAGCACCGCATGGTTGTGCCAGGCGTAGTTGAAACCGCTGAGCAGGCTTT
>JBIIWK010000093.1:0-11051 GCA_044338955.1 Burkholderiaceae bacterium | reverse complement strand
CTTGGGACACTCAGACGTCTTCTTGAACGGTACGCCGCACGCGCTGATCTTGGCGCGCCATCCACCAAGCATAGAAGCCCACGATCAGCAAAAAGAACAACGGTCCACCAAAGGCCGCCATCCAGAATGAAAAGGGCCAGCCAAAAAGAAAATATTGGCTCAATTCAATCGCGAAATACGCTGGTACGAAGGTCACGAGCCACCACGCGCACAACAGCCCCACAATCAAAAGAATATTGTGGCGCCAATAACGATTGCGAGAAGAGGCTTGAGCAGGGCGCATGATCGCCTAATATATACAAGTTGCCAGATATAAGTGACAACGGCCGACACCGAAGTGCCAGCCGTTGTGCGATTTATTTTTATTAGAGTAGTGCTTATTTTTATAATTCAGCCGATGCTGCCAGCTTGCTCATGCAGAGCTTTGTCCCCTCTCCTGCATGAGAATGATTCTGCACCGTCATAGGTATTGTTGCATTGGGGTATGCCCTATATTTGGGCGCTTCTAATCTGTTGTTTCACTATATGGACAGATTTGTATGCTCGCATACGAAATTTTGTCATGGAGTCTCATGTTTAACCCGTCACGCGATCAAGTCCGAGAATTTTTTGTCAATACCTGGCGCAAAGACCGCGCCCACGAGCTCTTGACCCCACTCGAAGCGATCGCGTTAGACTGGATTAAGCAACACCCCGAATACCATGACACCCTAGAAAGTCCAGAGGCCTTGACGCAAGAGTTCAAGGTCGAAGAAGGCCGCAGCAATCCTTTTTTGCACCTTTCAATGCATTTAGCGATCGCCGAGCAACTTTCGATTGACCATCCCCGCGGCATCAAACAGGCCTTCGAGACCATGGCTCGAGGCTCGAACGGGCACGATGCCGTCCATCAAATTATGGAGTGCCTCGGGCAGGTTGTCTGGGAGTCTCAACGCCTAGGCACCCCTTTAGACAGCGATGCCTACATCGAACTGATCAGACGGCGTGTCAGTCGCGACTAGTTCAGCCCTGAACCAAATGGCTACCCAGCGGGGGCTACACCACCCGTTGGTAGCACCAAGCCTTGACTGACAGCCTCACTTGAATCAAACCACTGCCCAATAAAAAACCGCCCAAAAGGCGGTTTTTTATTGGGCACACAGCTTTTTTTACCTGCGTACGGCTAACGGCCCAGGCTGTGAGGCCAACCATGCAGAAACGTTTTCGACGTCTTGCTTAGACATTTGCGTAGCAAAAGCACCCATCACGGCATTTTTACGCACGTTGGCTGAAGCCGGTGCGCCCGTTGCGCCGCGTTGATAGGCCTTCAAGGCGTGCGCCAAAAAGTCGGCATGCTGGCCAGCCAAAATGGGGTAAGCCGGCATGATCGGTGACTTAGCGTCTGCTCCATGGCAAGAGGCACAGTTGAGTTTTTCCCAGGTGGCTTTACCGGCTTTGAGATCGGCTGCTTGAGCCAAACTCGAACTGATCATCACCACAACGCCACAGAGGGCAAGCTTCAGATGTTTCATGGTAGCCCCCAGTTATTTAAGTTTGGAATAGTAAGCGGACAGATCAGCAATATCTTGATCTGACAGGCTTTTTGCGATCGCATCCATAGTGGGATGGGTTCGCTCGCCGGAAGCATAGGCGCGCAAGGCGGCCTGCAGGTAGGCACCATTTTGGCCCGCAATCATCGGCACCGAGTACACCTCAGGATAACTTGCCCGATAACCGGGGATACCATGGCAGCCAATACACATGGACACTTTTGCCTTAGCGGCTTCAGCGTTACCAACAGCCTCTGCAGCAAAGCCGGTTGAGGCAACGCCACAGAAAACTACCATTGCTAAGCCTGCAAAAACTTTGGGGAGTCGTCGAGCAACCGACGCTTTACCATTGCGCATCTGATTTGGATACATGGTCTTGGACAAATTCATCTAAAAAAGCTCTGATTACACAGAACAACATTCCGAGAATACTCTCGGCCGCAAAACGTTAAGATTGTACGATAATTGGCGAAATTAAATTTCGACACCCGAACTTTTCACACCGAACCTTTACCTTGCGACCCCTACATGACCTCTTCGACCCCGAACCCCGAGCAAACTAAACGCTTTGACGGCACTGAGCGCTATGTCGCCACCGACGACCTTAAACTCGCCGTTAATGCCGCCTTGACACTTCAGCGCCCCCTGCTTATCAAGGGCGAGCCCGGTACCGGTAAAACCATGCTGGCCGAAGAAGTTGCCGCTGCGCTTGACCGCCCTCTACTGCAATGGCACATCAAATCCACCACCAAAGCGCATCAAGGCCTCTACGAATATGATGCGGTCTCGCGTTTACGTGATTCGCAGCTCGGCGAAGAAAAGGTCAAAGACATCCGTAATTACATCATGCAGGGTGTGCTGTGGCAGGCGTTTACGGCGCCCAGCCCCGTTGTGTTGCTCATCGATGAAATTGACAAAGCCGATATCGAGTTTCCGAATGACTTGCTGCGCGAGCTCGATCAAATGCAATTTCACGTTTACGAAACGCGTGAAACCATTAGCGCGCTGCACCGCCCGCTGGTGATCATCACCTCAAATAATGAAAAAGATCTGCCAGACGCGTTTTTACGCCGCTGCTTCTTTCATTACATCCGTTTTCCTGACCGCGACACCTTGCGCAGCATCGTCGACGTGCATTTTCCTCACCTCCATGCTGACGTCTTACGCGCAGCACTGGATACCTTCTTTGCTTTGCGCGAAGCGCCCGGCCTAAAGAAAAAGCCCTCAACCTCTGAGTTTCTTGACTGGTTACGCCTGCTGATCGCTGAAGACGTCAGCCCCGCTGAGATCGATGCTCACGCAGCCACCTCGGTGCCGATGCTGGCTGGCGCACTGCTTAAAAACGAGCAAGATTTGCAATTACTCGAACGCCTTGCTGCCGTCACACGCAGCAGCACCCGTCGTCCATCTGGCCCAAGCAATGGTTAAAAATCAAGGCTTTCAGCAGGCTCCCTCGCCCTGTACCCTGCAAGGGTGGGGCGTTGGCCTCGAGCCACTCTCGCAAGCGCACGCCGAAGGCTTGACGGCCGCGGCACGCGACGGAGAACTCTGGAACCTGCGGGTGACTTCAGTACCCGAGCCCGATCAAACGTCTAGCTATATTCAGACGGCGCTTGACGGCTTGGCGGCCGGGCACATGCTGCCCTTCGTGGTCAAGGATGCGGCCTCGGGCAAAATCCTTGGCACCACTCGCTACCACGACATCATTGCCCCCGTTGCGCGTCTTGAAATCGGCTACACCTGGTACGGTAAAAGCCTGCAACGCACGCATGTCAATACCGCCTGCAAACTACTGTTGCTCACTCACGCATTTGATACCCTTGGCGCCGGCGTTGTGGGGTGGCGCACCGATAACTTTAACTATGCCTCGCAACGCGCCATCGAACGGCTTGGCGCCAAGCGCGACGGTGCCATCCGTCACCATGCCTTACGCCGTGATGGCACAGTGCGTGACACCGTCATGTACAGCGTCATCGCCGGCGAATGGCCCGAGGTTCGCGACCACCTAACCTATCAGCTCAAACGCCATGCTCGTTGATTTCTTCTACCACCTGCGCACGCAAAAACTCAAGGTCTCGGTTAAAGAGTACTTGACACTTCTTGAGGCGCTTTCAACGCCCTTGATGCCGCCGACGCTTGAAGACTTTTATTTTTTAGCGCGCACCACGCTCATCAAAGACGAAACACTCTTTGATCGCTTCGATCGCGCCTTCGCTGGCTATTACCGCAGTCTTGAGCAAATTTTGCCGCCTGGCAAAAAAATCCCGCTTGACTGGTTGGTGAAAGAGCTACAAAAGCACCTCACGCCTGAACAAAAAGCCGAACTTGAAAAACACGGTCTCGACAAGCTTTTAGAGATGTTCAAAGAACGACTCGAAGAACAAAAAGAGCGCCACGAAGGTGGCAGCAAATGGATCGGCACCGGTGGCACCTCACCGTTTGGCAACGGCGGCTTTAACCCAGAAGGGATTCGAGTGGGCGGCGCCTCGGGCGGCAACCGCACGGCCGTTAAAGTTTGGGACGAGCGTAACTTTAGAGACTACGACGATTCAATTGAACTTGGCACTCGCAATTTCAAAGTGGCCTTGCGGCGTCTGCGTCGCTTTGCCCGCGAGGGTTCAGACTTTGAGCTCGATCTTGACGACACCATCACCAGTACCGCGCGCAATGCAGGCTACCTAGATATCAAAATGGTGCCCGAGCGCCATAACAACGTTAAGGTCTTGATGTTGCTAGATGTCGGCGGCAGCATGGACGACCACATTGCGCGTGTTGAAGAACTGTTCTCGGCGGCAAGCAGCGAGTTTAAGCACTTAGAAGTCTATTATTTTCATAACTGCCCTTACGAGCACCTCTGGAAATCAAACCGGCGTCGTCAAATGGAGCGTTTTGAAACGCAAGATGTGTTGCGTAAGTTCAATGCGGACTGGCGCTTGATTTTTGTAGGCGATGCCACCATGAGCCCGTATGAAATTTTGCAACCGGGTGGTTCAGTCGAGCATTACAACAAAGAGCCAGGCGCCGAATGGTTGCAACGCATGATTACGACTTGGCCCAAGGCGGTATGGCTCAATCCTGAACCACAAGCGTCATGGCAATACCGGCAATCCATCGCACTGATTCGTAACATCGTGCAAGATAAGATGTTTCCGGTGACCGTGTCTGGCATTGAACAGGCGATGCGTCTGCTTTCTAAATAGCTGAGCCAAGCGCTGCGGCGCATGGCGTTTAGGATCTGAACGATCCGACGCTTTGGCCGGATCCTGAGCCGATGATCCGAACGTTTCACGGTGCAGGTCTGACGTCCGAGTTATGCTCTGAATCGCTTGGTGCATCGAAGCGATGATTCACCTGTTTGCTGAATATTTTTTGTACCAGTGAACCATTTCGGGCGATTGCGCTCAAACTGGTTCATTCACATCTTTTTGGATTTTTCCTATGTGGCTGTTTACCCGCGCCTTGAAGTGCACCTTACTGGGTTCTCTCTTTTTTATGGCGGCATCCCAAAGTATGGCTTTCACCCCACCCGCAGGTATCACGCAGATCACAAGCGTTGAGGGTATTACCGAATACAGGCTTGAGGCCAACGGTTTGCGCATTTTGCTGGCGCCCGATGATTCTAAGCCAACAACCACCGTCAATATGACCTACCTTGTGGGTTCGCGCCATGAAAACTATGGCGAAACCGGCATGGCGCACCTGCTTGAACACATGCTTTTTAAAGGCACACCAAACACTCCAAACGCCTTGGGTGAGTTTTCAAAACGTGGGCTGCAAGCCAACGGTTCGACTTCAACCGATCGCACCAACTATTACGCAAGCTTCGCCGCCAATCCTGAGACCCTCAAATGGTATATCGGTTGGCAAGCCGACGCCATGATCAACTCAACCATCAAACGCGAAGACCTCGATACCGAAATGACGGTAGTACGCAACGAGATGGAAAGTGGTGAAAACAATCCCTTTCAAATGCTTTGGCAAAAAATGCTAGGGGTTGCATTTCAGTGGCACAACTACGGCAAAACCCCCATCGGTGCGCGTTCTGATGTCGAAAATGTCGACATTGCTCAGCTACAGGCGTTCTATCGCGCGCACTATCAACCCGACAATGCAGTCTTAATCGTAGCGGGAAAATTCGAGCCAGAAGCCGCCTTAAGGGATGTGCTCAGCGCCTTCGGCAACATTCCAAAGCCAACACGTAAGTTACCCTCCGAATACACGGTAGAGCCCGTACAAGATGGCGAGCGTGCGATTACGTTGCGCCGCACCGGCGGCTCGCCGCTCGTGGCCGCGATGTATCACGTGCCCCCTGCTTCACATATCGATTTCTCGGCGTTCGATCTCGCCAGCATGATGATCGCCGACACCCCTTCGGGTCGCCTCTACAAGGCCTTGGTACCCACCAAGCAGGCGGCGAGTGTCTTGGGCTTTACGATGGATCAATATGCACCGGGTATTGTCATGTTTGGGGCAACTCTCGAACCGGGCACGGATCAAGCCAAAGCACTAGACACACTCATCACCACGATTGAGTCGCTGGCCAAGCAGCCATTTACTCTTGAAGAGCTAGAGCGGGTACGTAACCAATGGCTCAAAAGCTGGGATCAGATGTTTAGTGATGCCCAAAAAATCAGCTCAGTACTGTCTGAAGCCATTGCCGTGGGTGACTGGCGCATGTTGTTTGTTTCGCGCGATCGTATTCGTGCTGTGACACTTGAGCAGGCGCAGCAGGTCGGGCAAAATTACCTGACGCAGGCCAATCGCACACAGGGTCAGTACATTCCCACAGATAAGCCAGTGCGCGCGCCGTTAGTGGCCATCCCTAACTTACAAAAAGACCTGGCAGGCTACGCCGGTAATACGCAACTCAAACAAGCCGAAGCCTTTGACCCAGACCCGGCAAACATCGACGCGCTGACGCAGCGCAAAACGCTTCAAGTCACCAATGGCTCAGTCAAGCTCGCCATGCTGCCCAAAGAGGCGCGTGGCGATCGGGTCAATGCCACTATCGCCTTACAGTTTGGTAGTGTCGAGGCTCTAAAAGGCCAGCGCTTAAACGCGATCGTGACCGCGGATCTTTTACTCAAAGGCACCAGCACCCTCACACGCGAGCAAATTGGCGATCGCATTGACGCGCTCGGTGGCGAAATTGGGATCTCGGGCTCAGGGACTGATTTGACGATCAGTTTGTCGACCACACATGCCAATATCGATGCGCTTGTGGCGCTGATCTTTGAGGTGGTGCAGAACGCTAACTTTGCGCAAGAGCAACTCGACGAATACACGAGCAAGCTCACCACAAGCTTAAAGAGTTCGATGACCGAGCCCACCGCGATTGCTTCACGCATGCTCACACGTCACGACAACCCTTGGGCAAAAGACGATATTCGTTACATGCCTAGCTTCGAAGAGTCTTTGGCAGCCGTCACAAGCCTCAAACGCAGCGATTTGGTGAATTTTCATAAAACCTTTTATGGTGCCAGCAAGGTATCGATCGGTATCGTGGGGCACTTTAACCCTACAAGCTTTGAACAAACCGTGATCAAGGCCTTAAGCACCTGGGCACCCGGTGCACCCTACACACGGATCAGTAACCCGCATCGCGAGGTCAAGCCTGAGCAAATGCAGGCTTTAACACCTGATAAGGCGAATGCCTTTTATACGGCCAACTTAGGTTTAAAGCTTCAGGATACTGACCCAGCGTACCCAGCGCTCTACGTGGCAAACTTTTTGCTTGGTTCGTCTGAAACGTCTCGCCTCTGGATGCGTGTGCGCGAAAAAGAAGGTCTGTCTTACAACGTTCGCAGTCGCTTGTCAGTCTCGTCCTTTGAACCCACGGCTACTTGGGGGGTCTATGCAATCTTCGCCCCCGAAAATCGCACCAAAGTTCAAGACGCGATTCGCCAAGAACTCGATCGTTTGGTCAAAGACGGCTTTGAGGCGACAGAAGTAAAAGACGGCATCACTGCGCTGTTGAACTACCGCAAACTCGCGCGCGCCCAGCAAGGCAGCCTTGCCTCGGCTTGGGTCAGCTACCTAGATACTGAACGCACCTTCGTCTGGGCAGCAGACTTAGATAAAAAAATCGCAGCGCTTACGCCTGACCAACTGAACGCAGCGGTACGCAAGTATCTACAGCCAACTCAGTTCAGCAGCGTCGCCGCAGGTGACTTTGAGAAAAAGAAATAACCAAGTAGTCGGCCCCGAGGGATCACTTCCAAGAAGCTTTCGGGCTTCAAACCCCTCCCTTGGGCAAATAGAGTTTCCGCGCATGTCGTTAAAAACCCCCAGAATCTGGCAACTGAGCCAGTTTTCTGGGGGTTTTTTACTCACTCAATCTTTTGTTACTTAAACTTTATTTCAGCAGGTTTTTATTGCTCAAGACACACTCGTGCTTATTGTGACGGTTCAAACAAAACAGCGTTCGAACCGTGCACAACAACTAAGAAAAGAAGTCTTTCACCCGATCGGTCCAAGACTTACTTTGTGGCGAGTGCTTATCACTGCCCTCACCCAGTGAAGCTTCAAACTGACGCAGCAAGGTTTTTTGCTCATCCGTTAAGCGCACCGGCGTTTCGACCACGACATGGCAATACAAATCGCCAGGGTAAGACGCGCGCACCCCTTTGATCCCTTTGCCACGCAACCTAAAGGTTTTACCCGACTGCGTCCCCTCGGGGATCGAAATCTCAGCTTTGCCATTCAAGGTGGGCACCTGTATATCCCCGCCTAACGCTGCGCTGGTAAATGGGATGGTCAGTTCGCAATGCAGGTCATCATTGTCACGCTGAAAAATCTTGTGCTCTTTGATGTGGATCTCAACAAACAAGTCGCCCGAAGGGCCACCGTTGATGCCGGGCTCACCATTACCCGACGAACGAATCCGCATACTGTCATCGATCCCTGCAGGGATCTTGACCTGCAAGGTTTTGTTGCGACGTGTGCGACCCACGCCATCGCATGACACGCAAGGATCTGTAATTTCTTTACCGTTACCGTGGCATGTCGGGCAGGTTTGCTGCACGCTAAAAAAGCCCTGCTGCATCCGTACCGCACCAGCGCCACCGCAGGTGTGGCAGGTTTTAGGCTTGGTACCGACCTTGGCACCCGAGCCTTTACATACTTCGCAGTTTTCCCAGCTTGGCACACGAATTTCGGTGTCAAAACCGTTCGCCGCCTGCTCAAGCGTGATGTCCATTGCGTACTTCAGGTCGGCGCCGCGATATACCTGCGGGCCACCGCCACCACCGCCACGCCTGGCGCCACCAAAAATCTCACCAAAAATATCGCCAAACGCATCTCCAAAGCCGGCGCCACCTGCCGCGCCTGCAGCGTTTGGATCGACGCCAGCGTGACCATAACGATCGTAAGCGGCGCGCTTGCTGTCATCAGACAAAATCTCGTAAGCCTCTTTGGCTTGTTTGAATTTTTCTTCAGCTTCTTTGCTATCTGGGTTGCGATCAGGATGATATTTCATCGCGAGTTTGCGATAAGCTTTTTTCAGCTCATCGTCTGACGCATTTTTGGCTACGCCAAGGGTTTCGTAAAAATCGCGCTTTGCCATGCTTTAAGCCCAGTAAGTGAATCAAAACAACACGCCCGGAAGGCTAAAAAGCGTTCCGGGCGGATACGATTTACAACTCGGCGATCATTTTGCGTCGCGCTTAACTTCTTTAAAATCAGCGTCAACGACATTATCATCCGCTGGCTTGCTGCTACCTGCGGCACCTGCACCCGAGGCCTCGGCCCCACCACCCGTTGCCGCCTGGGCGGCTTGGGCTTCGGCATACATCTTTTCACCGAGCTTTTGCGAAGCAGTGCCTAAGGCTTCGACTTTGCCGTCAATCGTGGTCTTGTCGGCGTTGTCTTTCAACGCATCTTCAACGTCTTTCAAGGCCGCTTCAATCGCAGTTTTATCAGCCTCGTCTAACTTATCACCGTACTCGGTCATTGACTTACGCGTCGAATGCACTAAGCCATCGGCGCTATTACGAGCCAAGGCAAGCTCTGCCATACGGTGATCTTCTTCAGCATTCGCCTCAGCATCTTTCACCATCCGTTGAATTTCTTCTTCGGTCAAGCCTGAATTTGCTTGAATCGTGATTTTGTTTTCTTTGCCTGTACCCTTGTCTTTGGCAGACACGTGCACGATACCGTTGGCATCAATATCAAACGTCACTTCAATCTGTGGGGTGCCACGTGAAGCTGGCGGAATCCCTTCAAGATTGAACTCACCCAAGGTCTTGTTACCCGCAGCGATTTCGCGCTCGCCCTGAAATACTTTGATCGTCACCGCAGGCTGATTATCATCGGCCGTTGAAAACACTTGCGAATGACGCGTCGGGATTGTCGTGTTCTTGGTAATCATCTTGGTCATCACGCCACCAAGTGTCTCGATACCCAAAGACAACGGTGTCACGTCAAGCAGCAACACGTCTTTACGATCACCCGACAACACTGAACCCTGAATCGCAGCACCAGCCGCAACTGCCTCGTCAGGGTTGACGTCTTTACGTGGCTCGCGGCCGAACAGTTCTTTAACCTTTTCTTGAACCTTAGGCATGCGGGTCATACCACCCACCAAGATCACATCATCAATTTCGCTGATCTTGACGCCTGCGTCTTTGATCGCAATTTTGCAAGGATCCATCGTGCGTGAAATCAGCTCTTCAACCAGTGACTCGAGCTTGGCACGTGTCATCTTCAAGTTCAAATGCTTAGGACCTGAGGCATCTGCCGTGATGTATGGCAAATTGATCTCAGTTTGCTGAGCCGACGACAATTCAATCTTGGCTTTTTCGGCCGCTTCTTTTAAGCGCTGCAAAGCCAACACGTCTTTTGACAGATCAACACCCTGCTCTTTCTTGAACTCAGCAATCACATACTCAATGATGCGTTGGTCAAAGTCTTCGCCACCCAAAAACGTATCGCCGTTGGTTGACAGCACTTCAAATTGTTTTTCGCCATCCACATCAGCGATTTCGATGATCGAGATGTCGAAGGTACCGCCGCCCAAGTCAAACACGGCGATCTTACGATCACCTTTTTCAGATTTATCCATACCGAACGCAAGCGCAGCTGCAGTTGGCTCGTTGATGATGCGCTTAACGTCCAAACCAGCGATACGACCAGCATCTTTAGTTGCCTGGCGTTGGCTATCGTTAAAGTAAGCAGGCACAGTAATCACGGCCTCGGTCACGGTTTCGCCCAAAAAGTCTTCGGCAGTCTTTTTCATTTTGCGCAAGACGTCTGCAGCAACTTGTGATGGCGCGAGTTTTTTACCTTGTGCTTCAACCCAAGCGTCGCCGTTGTCGGCCTTGACGATCTTGTAAGGCATCAAGTGGATGTCTTTTTGCACAGCATTTTCTGTAAATTTACGACCGATTAGACGCTTAACAGCGTACAGGGTATTGGTCGGATTGGTCACAGCCTGACGCTTGGCGGGTGCGCCGACCAGCGTTTCGCCGTCTTCCATGTAGGCGACGATTGAAGGCGTGGTGCGAGTGCCCTCGGCGTTTTCAA
>JBIIWK010000092.1:0-11089 GCA_044338955.1 Burkholderiaceae bacterium | reverse complement strand
GCTGGAATACAAAAGCACTTTAAACAATGAAGACACTCAAATAACAGGGCGGTACTTTCAGGCCAACGACCGTAATGGCTAATTCAGCCTACCTGACCGCTCGCGCAAAATCTATTTCCCTGTCCAGGCCGGTTTACGCTTTTGCGCAAAAGCGGTTGCACCTTCTTTGGCATCATCTGACATAAAAATATGATGAATTAACGGGCGCTGCAGATCAAACATTTCATCCGCCGAAAAATCTGCCCCTTGATTCACCACGCTTTTAGAGGTTTGCACGGCTAGGGGGCCATTTTCGCAGATTCTTTGGGCGAGTTTAACGGCCTCGGCAAGGGCCTGCCCAGGGTCTGTCAATACATTAATCAAACCATATTGGTGGGCACGTGCGGCGGGCAGCATATCGCCTGTGAGGATGATCTCCATGGCGATGTGATACGGCAGCTGTCGCGGCAGGCGTAGCAAACCGCCCGACCCCGCCACCAAACCCCGTTTCACCTCGGGCAGACCGAACATCGCGTTGTTCGCCGCGACCACCAGGTCACACGCCAGCACCATCTCAAAACCACCGGCTACGGCGTAGCCTTCGACGGCGGCGATCAAAGGTTTTTTGGGGGGGGCCTCGTTTAAGCCGCCAAAACCCTTACCCTCAACGAGCGCGCGCTTACGCGTCTGCGCAAAGTCCTTTAAATCCATACCCGAACTAAAGGTGCCGCCCGCCCCTGTCAAGATGCCGATCCGGATATCGTCGCGCGCATCAAGTTCGTCGAAGGCAGCCGACAGTTGATGCGCCGTTTCAACACTAATCGCGTTACGCGCCTCGGGGCGATTAATCGTAATAATTTGAATTCCATCCAAGAATTCGACATTGACCTGCGCTGACATACTGACTCCTTTGAGATACCCTGAATCATAGGCGATTCGTTCGTTGAACTCGACCAGACACCTCATCTTTGGCTCAAATCGTGCCGCCCCGACAGCCCGCCACCAACATGGCCTGCCCCACGGTAAAATGACCGATTCAATAGCCATTACCGCGTTCATACCTTCATGCTCACTTTTCAGCAAATTATTCTGCGTCTGCAAGAGTACTGGGATCATCAGGGCTGTGCCCTGCTTCAACCTTACGATATGGAGGTCGGCGCGGGCACCTCTCACACGGCAACATTTCTACGTGCCATTGGACCAGAGCCCTGGCGTGCCGCGTACGTGCAACCCTCGCGACGCCCGAAAGACGGGCGTTACGGCGAAAACCCCAACCGTTTGCAGCACTACTACCAGTACCAAGTTGTTCTTAAACCCGCACCGCCCGATATTCTGGATTTGTATATCGGCTCGCTTGAGGCGCTTGGTATCCGCCCAACTGAGCACGACATCCGCTTCGTAGAAGATGACTGGGAAAACCCCACGCTTGGCGCCTGGGGGCTAGGCTGGGAAGTTTGGCTCAATGGTATGGAAGTGACTCAATTTACCTATTTTCAGCAAGTAGGTGGTTTGGATTGCACACCCACCACGGGTGAGATCACCTACGGGCTCGAGCGCCTGGCCATGTACCTGCAGGGCGTCGAAAGCGTGTACGACTTAGTCTGGACAACCGGACCTAATGGTTCGGTGCTGTACCGCGACGTATTTCATCAAAATGAGGTCGAGCAATCGACCTACAATTTTGAATACTCTGATGCTGAGATGCTCTTTAGGCACTTCACTGACTACGAGACCAACGCCAAACGTCTGATTGAGATCCCACTGGCTTTGCCGGCCTACGAGGCTACCCTCAAAGCCGCACATACCTTCAACATGTTAGATGCCCGTGGCGCCATTAGCGTCACTGAGCGGGCCGCGTATATCGGACGTATCCGCAACCTGTCCCGTGCTGTTGCACAAGCCTACTACGACTCGCGCGAACAATTGGGTTTCCCGATGTTGGGCGACGGCAGTGCAACGCCAAACAACACCGACAAAGGGGCGCAGCCATGACACAAACAAGCCACCCCCTCTTGATCGAGCTCTTTACCGAAGAGCTACCCCCTAAGGCGTTGCCCAAACTTGGTCAGGCCTTTGCTCAGGGCATACACGACGCGCTGCACGCCCACGGCCTCGTTGTAGCGACCAACACGCTGACATCCTTCGCCTCGCCGCGCCGGTTGGCGGTGCGGCTGTCGCACGTATTAGCGCTCGCACCCGAGCAAAGTTTCATTGAAAAACTGATGCCGGTTAAGGTGGGGCTTGACGCCCAGGGCTTGGCAACCCCTGCACTGCAAAAAAAGCTTGCAGCTAAAGGTTGGGCCGACATGCCCGTCAGCGCACTCGAGCGTGAGTCTGACGGCAAACAAGACTATCTGGTAGCGCGCGGCACCGCGCCAGGCGCCGCCTTAAGTGACGTGTTGCAGGCGGCCATCGAAGCTGCTATTGCGGCCTTGCCAATTCCAAAGATGATGAAATATCAGTTGGCTGATGGTGTCACGTCGGTGAAATTCGTACGCCCAGCGCACGCCTTGATCGCGCTGTTTGACACACAAGTGATCCCAGCGAACGTGCTTGGCTTGCAGGCTGGGCGCATCAGTTTCGGCCATCGCTTTTTGCATCCTGCGGCCATTAGCATTGATAGCGCCGACAGCTACGAACAACAGCTCGCCCATACCGGCCAGGTCATTGCATCGTTTACCGCGCGCCGCGAAAAAATCGAAACCTTACTGGCAACAGAAGCTCAAAAGTTAAACGCCACGTTGGGGCAAGACCCAGCGGTGCACGCTTTGCTTGACGAGGTCACCGCCCTGGTTGAGGCTCCGATCGTCTATGTTGGCGCCTTTGAAGAGCGTTTTTTACAAGTGCCTCAAGAGTGCCTGATTTTGACGATGCGTCTGAATCAAAAGTACTTTCCGCTCTTCAACCCAACCACTGGCGCGCTCACCAATCAATTTCTGATTGTCAGTAATATGCCTACCGACAATCCGGTGGCGATCATTGAAGGTAACGAGCGCGTCGTGCGCCCGCGTTTGGCCGATGCGCAATTCTTTTTTGATACCGATCGTAAAACGCCTTTGCATCAACGGGTGCCACAGCTTGCTTCGATTGTGTATCACAACAAGCTTGGTACGCAGTTGCAGCGCGTCGCGCGCGTGCAACAAATCGCCGCCTGGTTAGCACACGCCTTAAGCGCAGACAGCGCTCTCGCCGAGCGTGCGGCAATGCTGGCCAAGGCCGATCTCAATACCAACATGGTGGGCGAGTTTCCTGAACTGCAAGGCATCATGGGTTCATATTACGCCCGCGCCGACCACGAACCCGAACAGGTGATACAGGCGCTTGCTGAACAGTACAAAATACGCCTTGAACAGCCTGTGACCGCAGCCAGCATGACCGCCGCAATTCTGTTTATGGCAGAGCGGGCTGAAACACTGATCGGCATCTGGGGAATCGGCTTGGCCCCGACAGGCGAACGCGATCCATTCGGCCTGCGTCGTGCTGCACTCGGGCTGATCAGTGGCTTCGAACAACTTACCGCAGGTGGCTTTTTACCCATCCAGCAAAACGGGCCCTTGACCCTCGAGGGTTTGCTGCACGCTGCCGCACACACCTTTGAGACCACAGCCTTAGCCCAGACGACGGTCGCTGAAGTACAAGCCTTTGTCCTCGAGCGGTTGCGCAATCAACTTATCACGCAGCTTGATCGCAACGCGGTCGAGGCCGTGCTTGCCATTGCGCCCCCTCTGCATCAAATCGTGGCGCGCGTGCAAGCCGCCGCCATCTTTGCACAAGGCCCAGATGCTGCGAGCTTGGCAGCTGCCAATAAGCGCATCGGTAACTTGCTTAAAAAATCTGAATCTGCGCTGCAGCCACTTAATCAGGCATTACTCACCGAACCTGCCGAACAGGCGCTCGCCAAGACAATTGCCCAACTGCAACCGCTTGCGCAACAATACTTTGATGCCGGCAACTATCAAGCAGCCATGGCCACGCTTGCGCAGGCACGCGCCCCAGTTGATGCGTTTTTTAACGACATCATGGTCATGGCTGAGGATATTGCCGTGCGCAACAACCGGCTGGCGCTGTTAGCCCAACTGCACGGCTTGATGAACCAAGTGGCCGATATTTCAAGGCTTGCGGCATGAAGCTGATTATTTTGGATCGCGACGGCGTCATCAACCACGACAGCCCCGACTACATCAAGCATCCAGATGAATGGGTGGCATTGCCGGGTAGTTTGCAAGCGATTGCCAGGCTGCACCAGGGGGGCTACACCATCGTGGTTGCGTCAAACCAATCAGGTCTGGCACGCGGCTTATTCGACATCACGGCGCTCACGGCCATTCATCAAAAGCTTCGTAAAGAGCTAGGCCAGTTGGTCGGCGCGATCGACGCTTTTTTTGTGTGTCCGCACGGCCCCGACGAGCAGTGCGTGTGCCGCAAGCCTTTGCCGGGGCTCTTTGAGGATATTGCGAAGCGCTACGATATCGATCTTTCGGGCGTGCCGGCCGTTGGTGACTCGCTGCGTGACCTACAGGCTAGCGCGGCCGCGGGCTGTACGCCGTGGCTAGTGCAAACCGGCAATGGGCCTAAAACGCTCAAGCAAGGCAATCTACCTGAAGGTACCCGGCACGCCAACGACTTGGCCCACGCTGTCGATCAAATTTTGACTCAAGCGGTCTGACACCATGTTGATCCTGCGCGCCACAATTTACGCATTATTTTTGCTCATCACAGTGATCCCCTATGCGTTCGCCTGCTTGCTCTGGTCGCCACTACCCCTGCACTGGCGCTACAAATTAACGATGGGTTGGCCACAACTGGCCGCCTGGGGCGCTAAAGTCATTTGCGGTATCCGCTGGCAAGTTCAGGGCACTGAAAATCTGCCTGATGGCCCCGCGATCGTGCTGTCTAAGCATCAGTCTGCCTGGGAAACCCTCTTTTTGCCCTCACATTTGCCGCGACAAATCTGCTTTGTCTACAAACGAGAATTGCACCGCGTACCCTTTTTCGGTTGGGGGATTGCGCTACTGGGCATGATTCCGATTGACCGCACTAAGGGTCGGGACGCCTTCGAGCAGGTCGTGAAAGTTGGGCAACAGCGCTTAGATGAGGGTCGTTGGCCGCTGTTGTTTCCAGAGGGCACACGGATCGCGCCCGGAAAAATGGGGCGCTTCAAAATGGGTGGTGCCATACTGGCCACACGCACGGGTGCTCCTGTGATCCCAATCGCCCACAATGCCGGCGAACTTTGGCCGCGCAATGCTTTTATTAAAAAGCCTGGGCTGGTCACCGTGTCGATTGGTCCAGCCATCCCCTCGATTGGTTTGACCCCAGAAGAGTTGAACGCAAAAGTCTACGCCTGGATCGATGCAGAGATGCATCGCCTCAGCCCAGAGCGTTATCCAACATCGTCATCGAGCCCGGCCTAAACGCCGAGGCTTCACGCGCAAAATCATGAATCAACTCGAGCTTTTGCTTTCAGACACCAGCACTCCGGTACCGGGTTGGCTCGTTGCCCCTGAAACGATTGCACTTGGCGGTAAGTGGCGCGTGGTTCGGCACGGTGATCAGTCAGTCGGTTTCGTGTTGATTCGCTCACGGCGGCGCAGCATTGGCTTCAGCATCATTGATGAAGGCCTGCGCGTGACAGCGCCAAACTGGGTGACCTTGGGTCAGATCGACGAGGCCGTGGTCGAGAAAATGCCCTGGATTTTGTCCAAGCTCCAAGATTGGCAGGCGCGCAAGGCGCAACTTGCCCTCGCGCACACGCGCTGGAAATCAGGCGGGCACGTGCCTTACATGGGGTGCCAAATCACCTTGCAAATTGGGGTGCCAGGGCCGCATGTGCCACATGGTCGGGCACATTTCGAGGGTAACCACGAGGCGCCTGAAGCCGGTCAAACGCTGTGGCTGCCCTTACCCAACGATGCCGACACCCACCGCATGCGAGATATGACGCAGGCGTGGCTACAAGCCCGTGCAGCCGCCTGGTTTGATCAGCGTATTCATTATTTCTTAGATAAAACCGGGCTCACCATTCGACGTTGGCGTTTATCCTCGGCGGCTACTCGCTGGGGATCGTGCACCAGCGATGGCAACATTATGTTGAATTGGCGCTTGATTCATTTTTCACCCATGGTGATCGATTATGTGATCGCGCATGAACTGGCGCACTTACGTGAAATGAACCACAGCCATGATTTTTGGACAGAGGTTCAACAGCTTTATCCCGACTATCACACGGCCAAACAAATGCTACAAAAACACACACCCGAGGGTGTACCCGATATTTAATTTGAACTTTGATTTTTTCAGTTTTCAGTTTTCAGTTTTTAGTTTTTAGTTTTTAGTTTTTAGTTTTTAGTTTTTAGTTTTTAGTTTTTAGTTTTTAGTTTTTAGTTTTCATTTTCTAGGAGTCATCATGCGAATTCTTCATACGATGGTGCGTGTCGGTAATCTCGAGCGGTCAATTGAGTTTTATACCAAGGTGCTCGGTATGCGTCTGTTGCGCAATACTGAATACCCGACAGGGCGTTTTACCAACGCCTTTGTCGGGTACCAAGACGAACGTGAGGGCCCTGTGCTCGAACTGACCTACAACTGGGATACGAGTGCCTACGATTTGGGTAACGGCTACGGTCATATCGCCCTTGAGGTCGACAACGCCTATGAGGTCTGTGACAAAGTGCGTGAACTGGGCGGTAAAGTCACGCGCGAAGCGGGGCCCATGAAACACGGCACCACAGTGATCGCGTTTGTTGAGGATCCTGACGGCTACAAGATCGAATTTGTACAAAAAAAGACTGCCTAGATTGTCCGCATGAAAATCGTCATTGCTCCCGACTCGTTTAAAGAGAGCCTCTCGGCACCTGAGGTGGCCGCCGCGCTGGCCCGGGGCGTCAAGCGCGCCGCGCCCGACGCGCACGTCGTTTGCGTGCCGATGGCCGATGGTGGCGAAGGGACTGTTCAGGCGGTGCTGGGCGCGACGCAAAGTGAGCGCCGCACCGCTTGGGTGCAAAACGCCTTGGGGCAACCCATCGAAGCCCAGTGGGCTTTGCTGCCTGCTCAGACCGCTGTGATTGAAATGGCGTGTGCAGCTGGGCTCGAGCACATTACGGTGTCGCAACGTGATGTGATGCGGGCAACCACCTTTGGCGTGGGCGAGCTTATTAAACACGCGCTCGATGCGGGCGCGCGTCATATCGTTTTAGGCTTAGGTGGCTCGGCAACCAATGACGCCGGCGCTGGGATGCTCAGCGCCTTAGGCTTGAGTTTGCACGATGCGAAGGGTGTGACGCTGGCGGCGGGCGGCGCGGCCTTAGCGGATCTTCACGCCATTGACGCTCGCAAACTTGACCCCCGCTTAGAGCAAACAAAAATCACCATTGCATCAGACGTCAACAATCCATTGTGTGGTCGGTTAGGCGCCTCTGCAATTTTCGGACCGCAAAAAGGTGCCTCACCTGAGCAGGTTCAAACGCTTGATGCAGCCTTAAGTCATTTTGCCGATGTCTGCGCGCGGCACCTTGGGCATGATCGACGCGATGCGGCAGGCTCGGGTGCCGCCGGAGGAGTCGGCTTTGCGGCACACGCGTGGATGCAAAGCACCTTTCGACCGGGCGCTGCAGTGATTGCCGAAATTGGGGGTCTTGAGCAGGCCGTGCAAGGCGCTGCGTTTGTCATCACCGGCGAGGGCAGAATGGACGCCCAAACGCTACTGGGTAAAACGCCGATGGGCGTGGCACAAATCGCACAACGCGCAGGCGTGCCCACCATCGCCATCGCGGGCTCGCTGGGGTCCGGCTATCAGGGCTTGTATAGCGTTGGCATCGAAGCAGCGTTTAGTTTGGTGCCTGGCCCGATGAGTTTGGCGCAAGCCTGCGAAAGTGTTGCCGCCTTGCTTGAAGACCGCGCAGAAGACGTCGTCAGATTATGGCTTGCGGCTAGGCGCTAAGCTCGCTGCAGCAACGAACAAAGTCGGTCAAGTTCCCTGATAGGCGCACGAACATCAGCCAGACCATCGACCCGTCTGTCATGCGTCTACCATTACAGCACACGAGTTTAAGCGCGTACTGCGGCAGCATGCAAAGCATCTGCCATCGCAATAAATTTGGGCACAGACACCTGTTCTGCACGCCAAGTTGGCTCGATTTGCAAAGCCTCCCAGGGGATGAGCGCTGTCCAAGCACCCAATACACCTCGTAACATTTTACGGCGCTGTGAAAAGGCGCGCATCACCACCGCTGCAAACAAAGACTCATCAACAGCGCGTGCACGGGTGTGAGGCAGAGGCACCATGCGCACGATTGACGACGTCACGCGCGGTGGCGGATCAAAAGCCTCGGGCGAGACATCAAAGATTTTTTCAATCGCGTAACGGTACTGCAACATCACCGACAAGCGACTGTAATCACCCGAACCAGGCGCGGCGATCATGCGGTCAACCACTTCGCGCTGAAGCATAAAGTGCTGATCAATAATCTGATCCGCATATTCGACCAAGGTAAAAAGTAACGGGCTTGAAATGTTGTAAGGCAAATTGCCCACAATTCGCAACTGTTGGCCAAACTGAGAAAAATCTACGGCCAACACATCGGCCTGCACGATGGGTAGTTGCGCCTCCGAAAATCGTTGGCGCAACCTTGACGCTAAGTCACGATCAAGTTCGATGACGTTTAGCACATTGAGCTTTTCAAGAAGTGGCGCCGTCAACGCCCCCAAACCCGGGCCGATTTCGATCATGCGATCTTCGCGTGCGGGATGAATAGCCCGCACAATCGCCTCAATGACCCCTAGGTCAACTAAAAAATTTTGACCAAACCGCTTCCGCGCCTGATGCGCTCGCACGCGCTAATCCTTACCCTGGCGTTGACTTTTTTCTAAGCGATTATCGATAAACGATGAATTGCGTACGTGCTGCAACCACGTTTCGAAGGATGCTTCAGAGCGTTGTAAAAAGAGCCGCTGACGAACCTGATTTCGCTGAAACTGCTCGGCCATATCTTGCGTGCGTCGTTCATCAACCACAATCAGGTGCCAGCCAAAAGACGTTTGTACGGGCTCACTCACCTCGCCAATCTTGAGTTTTTTCATGGCTTGCTCAAAGGGTGGTACGGTTTCACCTGGATTCAGCCATCCCAGACCGCCGCCTTGTGGTGCCGACGAATCATTTGAAAAACGCTTTGCCAAGTCAGAAAAAGACTCTTTTCCATCGACAATGCGCTCACGCACCTGGTCTAATTTTTGTTTAGCGATCTCGGAAGTCACCACCGCTGTGGTCTTGATCAAAATGTGTCGGGCGCGTGTTTGCTCGACCATCATGGGCCCTTGCGGGGCAGGCACGCCGGCACCCGGTACGGGCGGAGGTGGCGCTTGTTGTGCAACGGGCTCTGGCGGCGGAGCACCACCTGCGCGGCCAAGCACCTTAAGGATGTGAAAACCGTTACCGCTTTGAACGACATTGCTAAGTTGACCATCTGCAACGCCGGCGGTCGCCTTCAAAAACAAATCAGGCCAGTCTTTGACCAACCGTCCGCCCATGTCACCACCACGGCTTGCCTCGGGGCCTTCAGAGTTTGCCTTAGCAAGCGCCTCAAAACTTTCGCCTTTACGCAAACGCGCCAAAAGTGCCTGCGCTTTGGCACGCAACACTTTGATCTCATCTTCAGTTGAATCTTCGGGTACGCGCACCAAAATCTGTGCAAGCCCCATCACCGCCGGCTGAATCGGCGCGGCTTTGGGCTTAGGCGGCGGAGGGGGTGGCGCTGCCACGACCGGCGCAGGCGCAGTCGACAACAAACCGCCCGCTTGTCGAGCTTTTTGTTCGCGTAAAAAAGCATCGACTTCGGCATCTGAAATCAAAATCGTACTATCGACAACACGCTGACGCAGACGTTCTACCAAGACTTCGCGCTTAATCATCTCGCTGTAATCGGCCCACGCCACCCCAGCACCTTCAATTTGCGCACGCAATTGTGCTGGCGTCATTTTGTTTCGCTGCGCGATCGCTTCGAGCGCAGTTTTTAAAACCTGGTCGTTTACCTCAAGATTGAGCCGCTTCGCTTCTTGCATTTGCAAGCGCTCGATGATCAACCTTTGCAACAACTGAGTTTGAAGAATTTCATCGGGCGGAATCTGTGCACGCTGGCGTGCAAGGTCTGTCTTAATTTGCCGAACACGCATATCGAGCTCTCGGCGCGTAATGACATCTTTGTTGACCACAGCGACAATGGCATCAGCCTCTTGCGTTGGCGTGGCAGCCGTTGTTTTTTGCGGCGCGGTGACGTTAGCACGCGAGCTACCCAAATTATTAATTTGTGTTTGAGCCGCCACGGGGACTAACGCGACACAGCCTAACTGCGCCAAAAGTAAAGCTTTAAAAAAGCATCTTACGCCAAACATTATTCGTACCTTTCAAATTTACTGATGTTGGGTACCGCGGGCGTGACCGATTCGTAGCCAGGGATTGCCCGTCCTATCAGACCCATTGGGTTTTGACCAAGATTGCCGATGCCGCCAAGCTCGAGTTGAAAAAATACCGCCGAGTTAGTTTTGTCGGCACTGACGACATAACGCTGAAACACAAAACGACCAGACCAGCAACAATCGCCTTTGTATTCGACCCCGAGCACGCCCTGCGTCACTTTAGGCATTGAGACCATAACGGTTGGGTCGACGATGCTTTGAGCGTTTACGCGATTAAACGAATAATCGATACGACCCACTGAGTACAACTTTTTTGCCAACGGCCATTGAAACGAACCACTGATCTGGTTTTGCCCTTGAGGCTGATAAAGCGCCAACGAAGGCGGGTTGATCTGATAACGGTAAGAAAGCGACATCATGGCCAAACGCTGAGGCCGCCAGCGCGCGACGACTTGCGCGCGATCCCATTGGCTTAAGTAGGGATCGTACTGAAAAGTCGCAGAAGTATTAATTTTATCGGTCAGTGCGGCGCTGGTACCGATTAGAAATTCAGATTTTGTGTTGGTACGTGGCACCTCAAAGGGCAAGGTCACCATCTGATCTTCAAAGTAGTAGCGCTGCGCCACGCCAAAATTGAATCGCTCGAACCCGGTCTCTTGATCCATCCAACGCGTCGTCAAGGCGAGCGTAGCCTGATTGG
>JBIIWK010000342.1:0-3186 GCA_044338955.1 Burkholderiaceae bacterium | reverse complement strand
TCGTCGAAAAATACATCTGTACACGACCTGCGATGGTATCAATCACTGAAGAGCCACCGCCTTTATAGTTCACGCTCTCCATTTTGATATCTGCCATCTTCTTGAAGAGTTCACCCGCCAAATGCGCGGTGGTGCCGTTACCTGAGTTGGCATAGTTCAGCTGACCCGGCTGTTTCTTTGCTAGGGCGATGAACTCTTGCACATTATTGACGGGCAACTGAGGATTGACCACCATGATCAACGGTGCAGCACAAGCCAGAACGATGGGCGACAAGTCTTTGACAGGATCGTAAGGCAGCTTAGGATAAAGCCAGGGGCTCATCGGTAGCGACGTGATTGGCATCACTAGGGTGTAGCCGTCAGGTGCCGCGCGCGCACCCTGCTCAACGCCTATATTGCCCGCCGCACCGGGTCGATTATCCACAACCAGCGACTGCCCAAGCAACTCGGTCAGCTTGAGCCCAATCGTGCGCGCCGTAAAGTCAGTGCCACCACCCGCCTCTGAGGGCACAATCAGATGAATCGCACGATTTGGATAAGCGCTTGCCTGCGCCCAACTCGTACCTAATTTGCCAAGCGCCATGGATGCCACACTACCTACCAACAATTGCCTTCTATTCACAATCGGTCTCCTGTAAATTTTATTTTGATGAGAAGGAGTTTACTAGCAACCTATGCTATGGTTTAAGCCATTAAAGTAGAGCTGCAGTTTGCGACTATCTTTATCAAAGAAAAAAATCAATAATTGACGAGACAAAGGGTCATCACAATGGTGGGTTGGCGCGCAAAGCTAGGGTTTCTTGTACCGGCCGGAACTCCGACCGTCGAGCCCGAAATGTTTGAAATGGCCCCCAAGGGGGTATCTGTGCACTTTGGTCGTATGATTTCGCGAGGGGCCGACGGAACACTGAACGGCATCGAAGCGCGCATCGCCACACAGATCGAGCATCTCGACGAGTCTGTCGAGATGTTATCGATGATTAAACCTGACGTGATCGCCCTGGCACACACCGCAACGAGCTATTACCTCGGACGCGAGAAAGAAGCGGAGTTGACCAAACGCTTAGAAGATCGTTTTGGCCTGCACTTCATCACCGCCTTTGGTAGCGTCATTGCTGCACTGAACGCACTAGGCATAAAAAAAGTTGCGCTGGGTACACCTTACGACGAAAATTTGACCATGCAAGGCAAACAAAACCTTGAGAGCTACGGTATCGAAGTCGTCAACTTTGATTGGTTACGCAATGTTCGTAGCATCTTTGAAGAACCACCCAACCGCGCGTATCGCTTAGGCAAATCGGTCGACGTCCCTGAGGCGCAAGCCGTTTTTTTAAGCGGCGTCGGAATGCCCACAATCACGATCCTCGGTGCACTCGAACAAGACTTGGGTAAACCTGTCATCTCAAGCTCAAGTGCCATGATGTGGAACGCGCTGCGCTTGGCTGGAGTTAAGCCTGTATTGCCGGAATATGGGTCTCTGCTGGCCTGAGGACTGACCGATGGAGCTATAGATGATGGTTAAAGCTGACTCATCCCTGCACATTTCGCGATACAGGAAAAACGCTGATGTATAAAAAAATTATAGTCCAGCCTCTCGCTTGTGCCTTAGGCGCCGAGATCTTTGGGATCGACCTTTCAACCGAGATTGACCCAACGACCTTGGCGGAAGTTCGCCAGGCACACCTCGAGCACTTAGTGATTTTTTTTCGCGACCAAAATATTTCTGATCTCGACTTAGCCCGCTTTGCGCGCAATTTTGGCGAACTCGCCATGCTCCCCCCACATCGTCAAGTACCAGGAAACTTTCCTGAACTGTTGGTCATCGACAAGAAACCAGAGGGCACGCTGGTGTTTGGCTGGGAATGGCATACCGATACCAGCCACCTTGAGATCCCTCCACTGGGCTCGGTGTTAGCCGCTCGTATCTTGCCCTCGGTGGGCGGTGACACACTCTTTGCTAATCAATATATGGCCTATGACACACTCTCTGCGGGCATGAAGGCTATGCTCAAGGATCTTCGCGCTGTGCACTCGAACGGCCGTATTCTGGCCTCTCTGGCAATCGACGATATTCTGCCTCCAGGGCAAGACTGCGCCGCGCAGGCAACGCTCTCGGCGGTACACCCCGTGGTGCGGACTCATCCAGACACTGGAAAAAAAACGTTGTACGTCAATGTGATGCACACCGAGCGGTTTGAAAATATGACCGTTGCCGAGAGTGCGCCACTCTTGAAGTATTTATATGATCACGCGACGCGTCCTGAATTCAGTTGTCGATTTCGTTGGCAACCCGGATCGATTGCCTTTTGGGACAATCGATGTTGCCAACACTTGGCACTGGCCGACTACCTAGGGCAACGCCGCTTAATGCACCGCGTTCAAATCCGTGGCTCTAAGCCCGTTTAAAAACTGATGGCACACATCATGAATAACTTTCTCAGATTACGCTTTTTTACCTTAGCCTTCACCTGTTCGCTGTGCTTGCTGTGCACTTTTGGGGCGACCGAAAGCTTTGCACAAACGTATCCCACCCGAACTATTCGTTTAGTTGTGCCCTACGCCGCGGGCGGTGGCACAGATGTGCTGGGCAGGGCTTTGGCACAAAAACTCACTGAGGCGTTGGGGCAATCGGTCATCGTTGAAAACCGCCCGGGTGCCGATGGCATGATTGGCTCTGAAGTCGTGGCCCGAGCCACCCCCGATGGTTACACGCTGCTCTTTAATTCGAGTAGCCACGGCATCAACCCATCGATCCATCCTAATATCAATTTTGACACTATGCGAGATCTGCGTTGTATTAGTCAAACCGCATCGCAGCAAATGATCTTGGTGGTGCATCCCTCTTTGCCGGTGAATTCTGTCAAAGAACTCATTGCCTATGCCAAAGCTAATCCCAATGTCTTGAATTTTTCGTCCTCATCCAAGGCCACTCAATTACCGATGGAATTGTTTAACTGGATGGCAGGCATACGCATGACTAACATCCTGTACAAAGGCTCTGGCCCTGCAACAACGGATTTGCTCGCAGGACGAATTCAAACAAGTTTTGGTGGAGCCGCCTCAGTTGTTCCACACATAAATGCCGGTAAGCTGCGCGCACTCGCAGTCGGCGATAATCGGCGCTCGCCACTCACGCCTGACATTCCGACAGTTGCAGAAGAAGGCTTGCCAGATTTTTATTCTGTT
>JBIIWK010000341.1:0-3189 GCA_044338955.1 Burkholderiaceae bacterium | reverse complement strand
GCGTGCCGGTGCCTTCTAAATATTTGCGTGGCGAAGACTCGTTGCTATCCATTGTGCAAATGCCAAAGGGTATCCCTGTTGCGACCTTTGCAATTGGTGAGGCCGGTGCGGCAAACGCGGCGTTGCATGTGATTGCAAATTTGGCAACAACCGATGGTGCGTTACGCGAGCAACTACGTGCGTTTCGTGCGCGTCAAACCGAAACAGCGCGTGCAATGAAGGTGCCTCTGTGATCTTACCGGGTGAATGGTTAGGCCTGATGGGTGGTGGGCAGCTAGGTCGCATGTTTTGTCAGGCTGCTCAGTCTTTGGGGTATCGCGTTGCAGTGCTTGATCCTGCGCCTGAGGGCCCTGCGGCCTCGGTCGCCGATCTGCACATTCAGGCTGAATTCGATGATGAAGAAGGCCTGCTGCGCTTAACGCGCCAGTGTCGAGCGGTGACAACCGAGTTTGAAAATGTGCCGGCCACCAGTTTAAAAATATTGGCTAAACGTTGTCGTGTCACCCCTGGGGCGCAGGCTGTTGAAATTGTGCAAGACCGCATCACCGAAAAAGCTTATATCGCAAGTCAAGGCGTGGCAGTCGCACCATACGCGCCGATCCGCTCGTCAGATGACTTGCACGCAGCGGGTGCGCATTTGTTTCCGGGTATTTTAAAAGTGGCTCGCTTGGGCTATGACGGCAAAGGTCAGGCGCGTGTGCGGAACTGTGCTGAGGCTGTCGCAGCCTTCGAAGAATTTGGTGGTGTGCCTTGTGTACTTGAGGCCATGCTTGACCTACAAGAAGAATTATCGGTTGTGATGGCGCGTGGCTTGGACGGCCAATGCAAAGTGTTTCCGGTGGCTTCAAACGTGCATGATCATGGCATTTTGGCCGTGTCCACCGTCGATATTGAACCCCCGGCATCGGCTCGGCGGGCGACCGAGGCCGCACTGGCGATTGCCAATGGCTTACAGTATCAAGGCGTATTGTGCGTCGAGTTTTTTATTTTGCGCGACGGCCAGTTGCTGGTGAATGAGATCGCACCACGTCCACATAACAGCGGTCACTACACGATGAACGCGTGTGTCACGAGTCAGTTTGAACAGCAGGCGCGTGTGATGGCACGCTTACCTTTAGGTAGCACGCAGCTATTAGCGCCGGTGGTCATGCTCAATATTTTGGGTGATGCCTGGTACACCGACGATACCGATGCCCAAACCGAGCCTGATTGGTCGGGTGTGTTGGCTGTAGCGGGTACCTCGTTACACTTGTATGGCAAGCGCGAAGCGCGCCGTGGTCGCAAGATGGGTCATGTGAATTGTGTGGGCAACACTTTGGCTGAGGCGATTGCTGCGGCGAATCGGGTTGTTAACGTGTTGCGCCTACCCGTTGCAGCCTGACGTGTCCGAGCGCGAAATTGCCCGCGCGATCGAGGTTTTGGCGCAGCAGGGCTTGGTCGCCTTTCCAACAGAAACGGTTTACGGCCTAGGGGCTGATGCTGAAAGTGCTTTAGCGGTTGAACGCATTTATCAGGCAAAGGGCAGGCCCTCTAATCACCCGGTGATTGTGCATGTCACCCCCGAGGCTGATTTATTGTACTGGGCAGCTAGCATACCGCCCGAGGCGCAGTTGTTAATTGATGCGTTTTGGCCAGGCCCGCTCACTTTAATTTTAAAGCGGGCGGCACATATTTCTTCTATCGTGAGTGGTGGGCAAGATAGCATCGGTTTGCGTTGTCCTTCGCATCCGGTCGCGCAGGCGTTGTTGCGCGGGTTCGCGGCCACCCGTGCGTCGGGCCAAGGCGGCGTGGCTGGGCCGTCAGCGAACAAGTTTGGTCAAGTGTCACCGACCACCGCAGCCCATGTGCGCAACGAATTTCCTGAACTGGTTGCCCAAGGCATGCCGGTGCTTGAAGGGGGCGCGAGCGATGTCGGCATCGAATCCACAATCGTTGACTTATCACGCCTTGATCAAGGCGTGGGGCCGGTGCTGTTGCGCCCGGGGCACATTACAGCCGCGCAACTTGCCGAAGTCTTAAACCAAGAAGTCGCCGCGCCCGATGCCCAGGCGCCGCGTGTATCGGGTGCTTTAAAGTCGCATTACGCTCCGCAGACGCCGTTGCGCTTGGTTGTTGCGTCCGAGTTACAAAATGCGGTGGTCACGCAAACCGCCAAACTTGCTCCAGGGCAGCGGGTGGCAGTCGTGACGCATACGCCCCAAGGCATCACATCTGCGTCCAACGAGCAACTGGATTGGATCACGCTACCCAACGATCCTGCAGCCTATAGCCGCGTGCTGTATGCCACCCTGCGGGCATTAGATCAGCAGGGCTACTGCCAGTTGCTGTGGCAACAGCCACCCGCGGGCGTCGAGTGGGCAGGGATTCAGGATCGGCTGGGCCGAGCTGCTGCGGGCTTTAGCTAAGAGTCGCGCATTTCAAGCGACTGCTAGAGTGTCTTACGTTTAGGGCCGGACTCAGTGATCACGGTGTCGTCCAAAGATCACAGTGGAGCTCAACTATCAAGCTCCTATCTAACTATGATGACTTTAACGATAACGTTCGATCTTTGATTTGTATCACAAGTTAGACAAATAAAGTATTTTTTGTATAATATGTGATATGCCTAGTAAAAAACAACCTGTTTATCCAAATGAACAACGACTCTTGACTGAGCTTGGTGAGCGTTTGCGCCTTGCGCGAATGCGACGAAAGTTTTCATCAGAAACTGTCGCGGCTCGCTCCTCGATCTCTCGCATGACGCTTTATCGCGTTGAGCGAGGCGATTCCTCTGTTTTGATGGTCACTTACTTGCGCGTGCTAGCCACCTTGCAACTAGAAGAGGATTTGGGTCTGATCGCGAAAGAAGATCGCCTTGGACGTAGTTTGCAAGATCTTGACTTGCCGCACGGAAGAACTCCCCATGCGCGATGAACAACTCGAAGTCTGGCTTGATGCGCAGTTTTGCGTAAAGCCAATGCTGGTCGGGTTCATCTCGAATGATCATGGGCAGTTGCGTTTTCAGTATGCTAAAGATTGGCTAACGCACGCTGATCGTTTTGCGATTGACCCGGACTTACCTCTGAGCCAAGGGGTTTATTTCCCGAATAAAGATGCTGGTAACTTTGGATGTTTTTTAGATGGTTCGCCCGATCGTTGGGGGCAAACGCCCGAAAGCAAACTTTACTCAGAACGATGGCTCGTTGTGGA
>JBIIWK010000340.1:0-3195 GCA_044338955.1 Burkholderiaceae bacterium | reverse complement strand
CTGAGTAATCTCGTTAGGCTGAGGCGTCTCGTCACGCTGAGTGATCTTGTTACGCTGAGGCGTCTCGTCACGCTGAGTGATCTTGTTACGCTGAGGCATCTCGTGACTTAGTGGCATCAAGTCACAGTGAGCGTACTAGTCGTACTAGAAGCGTAGCCGTTGTCTCCAGACCATTTAAATTCTAGGGTGCCGGTCTCGGTCGCAACAGTCGTGAAAATAATCAGCGGGTTCGCGCCCATCGCAGGATGCAACTCGACGCGAAATACTTCGGCGCCGTTATAGGTGCAACTAAAGTCGCGAATAATGTCTCGAGGTACCCGTTGCCCGGTTTCGGTATGACGAAAACCAGACTCCATGTCGTGCTGGACAATGATACGGATCTCAAGGATCTCGCCCTTTTTAGCCGTTGCAGGCATGGTGACAATCGTACGAGAGGTTTTGCTCACGTTACACCTCGGTGCAGGCTGCAAGCGTCACCAACGTCGCCGCGTCACCTTGCCAAAAAGAACCATCACTCATTTGTGCGATCGCCCTGACGCGCTGCGAATCGCCTAAACGAATGCGCGTGGTAACCGCCGCACGACCAGCCCGCGGTGACAAGAAAAAACTGACCACGTTCGGCAAGGGATTGCCCTCAGCCACGATATGAATGGCGCGCACATAATCCGCTTGAGTCATCGGGCTTTGCACTGAGACCTTCATCGTGACCAGATTACCGTTTTCAACCAACGGTGGAATCTCGAGTGTTACCCGCCCGACTTTGGCGGGTTGTCCACCCAAAATTTTGTTCACTGCTTGCGTGGCGTCATCAACCGTCGCAAAGGCATTTAAGGTGGGCAACAGACTTGCGGCTGCCGCACGCATCACAAAAGTTCTTCGATTGATTGTCACTGTTTTAAGCTCACTAAAAAAGCTACAACATCTTCAATTTCTTGCGCAGTCAATATTGTCTTACCTGAGAACTGCGGCGCAATCCGGGTAAAACCCTCTGCACGAAAATATGAGGGCATGATGGTGTCAGGCATAAACCGGCTGGCATCGACGATTCGAGCGCGCAACTGCTCAGCCGATAAACCCGCCGAACTCGCCGCCAAATCAGGGGCGAGCGTACCCTGAAAACGCTCTTCAGGAAACGGCCCGCTATGGCACAAAATACATAAACCGCCTTGACGACTGAGTACTAGAGCACGCCCACGCAGTACATCACCCGCTTGCCCCGACAGCGACGCGTTGATCGCATCACCAGCAAACACTTGCGCGTGAAGGGGGCTGGGGTGAGCAAACCAAATACTGGCAACCAACGCCCACCCAGCGCCCCACTTTGTCATACCAAAGTCATACCACTATTTTTCAAAGGCACGTTGCGTAAACGCTTGCCCGTGGCGCGATAAATCGCGTTGAGCACGGCGGGTGCTGCCACACAAATTGTGGGCTCGCCAATACCGCCCCACTCTTTGCCACCGCCTTCAATAATAATCGTTTCAACTTTAGGCATTTGCGCGAGTCGGATCGAACCAAAGGTGTCGAAGTTTTTCTGTTCGATGCGGCCGTCTTTGACAGTGCACTCTTCTTCGAATAACGCCGACAAACCATATACGAACGAACCCGACACTTGACGCTTAATTTGTGCAGGGTTGACCGCATAGCCGCAATCGGTCGCCGCAACGATGCGGTGAATCTTGACCTTAGTACCGTCGGTCACTGATAGTTCGCATGCAGCTGCCACGTAGCTACCAAATGCCATCATCTGCGCGACACCGCGAAACACCCCTGGCGCAGCCGGTTTTGTCCAGCCAATGCCATCAGCCACCGCGTTGAGCACGGCAAGGTTACGGGGAAACTTACCCATAAACTTACGACGAAACTCTACAGGATCAACACCGGCAGTTTCTGCCAGTTCATCCATAAAACATTCGATGAATATCGCGTTTTGATTGATGTTTACACCACGCCAAAAGCCGGGTGGAACGTGCGTGTTGCGCATCGCATGATCAATCAACTGGTTCGGAAACTCGTAGCCAAAGCCATGCTCGCCACCGTCGAACACACCTTGAAACACAATGGGATCACGGCCTTTTTGTTGTGCGACGATTGCAGGACGCACCGCCGCCAAGATCGATTGGCCTGACAAGCGCATATGCACGCCGGTCAAGTTTTTATCCTTATCAAACGAACCGGTCAGCTTGCACATCATGACCGGGTGATAACGACCCTGCGTCATATCTTCTTCACGTGTCCAGATCAGTTTGATCGGAGTACCAGGCATTTGCTTGGCGATATTGACAGCTTGCGTGGTGTAGTCTTGAAACGCACCGCGTCGACCAAAGCCACCACCAAGATTAATTTTGTAGACCTCGCAGTTTTCGGCGGCCAGGCCTGAGGCAGCAATGACCGCTGCTAATGAAGCTTCACCGTCTTGTGTTGGTACCCAAGCTTCGCAACGCTCTGGCGTCCATTTCGCCGTGGCGTTCATGGGCTCCATGGGGGCATGGTTCAAGAACGGATAAAAGTACGTGGCTTCGGTCTTTTTGACAGCAGCAGTGATCGCAGTTTTGGTATCCCCACGCGTGTTGCCAACGAAGGCCTGTTCTGCGGTCAAACCCTCTTCAAGCAGCTTGGCGATCGAAGCACTCGACACCGTTGCATTTGGGCCCTCATCCCAGACAATCGGAAGCTGATCGAGCGCGGTCTTAGCAATCCAGAAAGTTTCGGCCACAACAGCAACGGCGGTTTCACCGACCTTTACCACCTTCTTGACTCCCTTCATGCCGGTCACTTTGCTTTCATCAAAGCTTTTGACCTTGCCACCAAAAACGGGGCACTCTTTGATGGTCGCAACCAACATGCCAGGCATCGTTAAATCCATACCGTAAACCTGCTTGCCCGTCACCTTATCGGCAAAGGTGTCGATACGGTTCATAGACTTACCGATGATCTTCCACTGTTTTGGATCTTTCAGCGTAATCTCGGTCGGGACAGCAATCTTTGAGGCTGCCTCAGCCACTTTACCGAACGCGACTTTACGGCCGGTTGGCTGATGGGTGATGACGCTTTCGGCGGCCACACACTCTGCGACGGGCACTTTCCATTCGTCGGCAGCAGCTTGCACCAACATCATGCGTGCAGCGGCGCCCCCCTTGCGAACATATTGTTCTGAGGTACGAATACCGCGGCTGCCGCCAGTCGAAAAATCAC
>JBIIWK010000385.1:0-3208 GCA_044338955.1 Burkholderiaceae bacterium | reverse complement strand
CGTGACATACAAATCCTTTAATGAGCCTGCACAGGCTCAATGCCTGCCGGTAATTCGTGAATAGAACCGGGTGTAACCACACTCGGCGAAACTGCGGTTTTGGCTGCCGGAACAAGTCCAGCAGGTAAATCACTCATGGCAATCAAATGCGACTCGGGGTCAGTCATTGTTTGTAGCGTTTCAAGCTCTACAGCACCTTCAAGTAAAAACGGGCCAACCTGCGTACGTCGTAATGCTGACAAGTGCCCATAACAACCAAGCGCCCGACCAATATCTTGCGCAAGCGTTCGGATGTAAGTGCCTTTTGTACAGTGCACTTGAACTTGCGCCGACAGCGGTGAAAATGCTAGCAGATCAATGTTACGAATCGTAATTTCACGCGGTTCGCGCTCAAGCACGATGCCCTGGCGCGCATATTCATAAAGAGGTTTGCCGTCGCGTTTAAGCGCAGAGATCATCGGCGGGATCTGCATTTGTGTGCCCAGAAACGTCTGCAAGACCGCTTCTAGAGCCTCTAGGGTGATCCCAGTAAAGCCCTCAGCGGCCTGATTCACAACAACACCGGTTAAATCACCTGAGTCAGTTTCTTGGCCAAACGCGATCGTTGCTAAGTAACCTTTATCGGCGCCTAACATCGCACCAGCAATCTTGGTGGCACGACCCATACAGCACACCAACAAACCTGTCGCAAATGGATCAAGCGTGCCCGTGTGCCCGGCCTTCTGGGCGTCGAGCGCTCGTTTGGCGCGCTGCAAGGCGTGATTACTAGACAAACCAACCGGTTTGTCTAGCAACAAGACTCCATCGAGCACACGCCCGTGTCGCTTAGCCATCGTCAGATTCCAGAATAAGACGAAAGCCTTACGGCTTGTCTTCAGGCTCGTCAGGGACACCCGCATATTGACCAGGCAGGTTAGCCTGATCAATCAGCGCGGACATTGCAATGCCGCGCTTGAGCTGAGGGTCGTGAAAAAATCGTAAGTTCGGCACAGTATGGATATGCAACAACTTATACAGTTGCGAATAAAACCAACCGGCCTTTTCATTCAAAAGTTTAGCGGCTACTTCAGGCTCGCCACCCAACACAGTGAAATACACCTTTGCGTGGGCGTAATCAGCCGTCAACTCGATACCAGAGAGCGTGATCAGCCCCGCGCGACTCATATCGATTTCGCGTTGAATAATAATAGCCAGATCTTTTTGAATCTGATCAGCGAGACGTAAATTACGGCCCGGGGCGGTTTTCTGCTTGTGACGTGTCATTCAGGCCATCAAAGTGAACGGGCCACTTCTCTGATTTCAAAGATCTCGAGCTGGTCGCCGACCTGAAGGTCGTTGTTACCACGCAAGGTGATCCCGCAATCAAAGCCCGACTTAACTTCTTTGACATCGTCTTTGAAGCGACGCAAGGAGTCAAGCCAGCCGGCCCAATGCACAACGTTGTTACGTAACAAACGTACTTGTGAATCGCGACGCACCACGCCATCTACCACCATACAACCCGCTACGGTGCCGATACGTGAGATGGTGTACACCTCGCGAATATCGACCAAACCGATAATCTCTTCGCGTTTTTCTGGTGCCAACATGCCAGACATTGCTGACTTGATCTCATCGACCGCGTCATAAATGATGTTGTAGTAGCGGATATCAACGCCGTTAGATTCGGCAAGCTTTTTAGTGCTTGCGTCGGCACGCACGTTAAAGCCAATTAGCACAGCGCCTGACGCAATTGCCAAGTTCACGTCGCTTTCAGAGATACTACCCACGGCCGCGTGAACCACTTGAACGCGCACCTCGTCGGTAGATAGCTTGACCAACGACGTGACCAGTGCTTCTTGCGAACCTTGCACATCAGTTTTGACGATGAGCGACAGATTCTGTGAACCCTCGGCCGTATTGTCGAACATGGATTCGAGCTTAGCTGCTTGCTGTCGCGCCAGTTTGACGTCGCGAAACTTACCTTGACGAAACAGGGCGATCTCACGGGCACGACGCTCGTCGGCTAAGGTCATGAGCTCGTCGCCCGCAACCGGCACCTCAGTGAGGCCTTGAATTTCAACTGGCATTGAAGGGCCTGCTGACTGAATGGGTTTGCCATTTTCGTCTAGCATGGCGCGTACGCGACCGTAGCTTGAACCAGCCAACACCACGTCGCCGCGACGCAGCGTGCCACTTTGAACCAAAATCGTTGCAACGGGGCCACGGCCTTTATCCAGACGCGCTTCAATCACTAACCCTTTTGCTGGGGCATCAATTGCAGCTTTCAATTCAAGCACTTCAGCTTGTAGCAGCACGTTTTCGAGCAAATCGTCGATACCCTGACCGGTTTTGGCCGACACAGAAATAAAGGGCACATCGCCACCGTATTCTTCGGGCACAACTTGCTCAACAACAAGTTCTTGCTTCACGCGCTCGGCATTGGCTTCGGGTTTGTCAATTTTATTGACCGCAACCACCAGGGGTACGCCTGCAGCCTTAGCATGATGAATCGCTTCTTTTGTTTGTGGCATCACACCGTCATCGGCAGCCACCACCAAAATTACAATATCAGTTGCCTTTGCACCGCGGGCGCGCATTGCCGTAAACGCTTCATGGCCTGGAGTATCTAAGAACGTCACCATACCGCGCTCAGTTTGCACGTGATATGCACCAATGTGCTGAGTAATACCACCGGCCTCGCCCGAGGCAACTTTGGCACGGCGAATGTAATCGAGTAACGACGTTTTACCGTGGTCAACGTGTCCCATCACCGTCACAACTGGCGCACGCGGCGACAACACCACATCAGCATGCGGTGCATCTTCATCCAAAAATGCTTCTGGATCGTCGAGTTTGGCAGCAATCGCGTTGTGGCCAAGCTCTTGCACCACAATCATTGCGGTTTCTTGATCAAGCACTTGGTTAATGGTGACCATCTGACCAAGCTGCATCAAATGTTTGATGACCTCGCCAGCTTTCACTGACATCTTGTGTGCCAAATCGGCCACGCTAATGGTTTCTGGCACATGAATTTCACGCGCGATGAATTCGATCGGCGCGGGTTCGCGTTGCTCTTGGGCCTGGTTGTTTGAACCACGGCCACCTCTTTTACCGCCCGACTTACTTTTACCGCCGGCACGCCAGCCATCACGACCTGGTGCTGCTGGAGCATCGCGTTTTTCGGCTGGCTTCTTACGCGAAGCATCATCAGACCACGTTGAAGCAA
>JBIIWK010000091.1:0-11205 GCA_044338955.1 Burkholderiaceae bacterium | reverse complement strand
TCTCAGCCCAGCGTGCGCTCGGTTCAATTCTTGACCCAGAGTTCGCGCGTGCGTTCGCAGCAATTTGGCTCGATCCGCGCACGCAGCGCCCAGCGTTGCGTGAAGCGCTGCTAGGGGTAGAGGGTGCCGCAGCGTGAGTCAATCCCTTTACCAACGCGTGAAGTTTTTTGAGGGCGACATCAGAGCTCAGCAAACAATGTGCGGCGTGATTACGCAAGCAGTTTGGGTAACCGAACAGGCCGGTATATGACGCAGGCGGCGCTTGTACACTCCTCTGACAGAGCCCTGCGCACCGGTTCAACAGCGCCTCCGGCTGCAGGGAGTCGGGTCGCAGTGGTGGGGGCCGGGATTGCCGGGCTATCTACCGCCTGGCTATTGGCCGACAAGTATCGCGTCACGCTATTTGAGGCCGGGGATTATTTTGGTGGTCACTCTAATACAGTTGACGTCACGCTAGAAGGGGTGACGCATCCTGTTGATACCGGATTTCTGGTCCACAACGATGTAACCTACCCAAACCTGGTGCCGCTTTTGGCCCACTTGGGCGTGCCGGTTCATGCCAGCGATATGTCTTTTGGTGTATCGATTCGTGAGCCTGATATTGAGTGGGCCGGTACAAACTTACGTTCTGTCTTTGCGCAGCCCGGTAATCTTTTTCGGCCACGGTTTCTTGGGATGTTGCGCGATATCTTGCGCTTTAATCGCCAAGCCGAACACTACCTGCTCGAGGCACGACGCACCCCCATGACGCTGGGCAGCCTGCTGAAGCGTGAGAAGTTTGGTCAGACGATGCAAGACTGGTATCTGTTGCCGATGGCCGCTGCCATTTGGTCCACACCTGTGAGTGCTGTGCTTGAGTTTTCAGCCGAAACTTTTCTTGCCTTCTGTTTAAACCACCGTTTGCTGCAAATCGACGATCGGCCCCAGTGGAAAACGATCCTCGGTGGCTCGCGCGTGTATGTGCAGGCAATGCTCAAACGCCTCACCGATGCGCGTCTCGCTTGCCCCGTGATGCAGGTACGGCGTAGCGACAACGCAATCACGGTCACCTCGGCCGCCGGTGTCGACAACTTTGATGCGATCGTGATGGCCTGTCATGCACCCACCACACTCGCGTTACTCGATGCGACGCCCGACGAACAGCGCGTGTTGGCGGGCTTTCGCTATCAGGCCAATGAAGCGATTTTGCATACGGATATCGCCTTGTTGCCAAGACGAAAAAAAGTTTGGTCGGCCTGGAACTACATGGCCGTTGGCGGGCAGGGCGTTGAGCGCCCAGTTGCTGTCAGTTATTTGATTAATCAACTGCAGCCCTTGCCTTTTCAAACGCCCGTTATTGTGACGCTCAACCCGCATCAAGCGCCAGTGGCCTCGAAAGTGCTCGGGCGCTTCGCGTACGAACATCCAGTCTTGGATCAAACCGCCAGCTTGTCACAGCGAGAGCTGCCTGCGCTACAAGGCCAGCAAAGCACTTGGTTTTGCGGCGCCTGGAGCGGCTTTGGCTTTCATGAGGATGGTTTGAAATCTGCCCTGCGGGTTGCGCGTGATTTTGGGGTAGCACCCCCTTGGCAGGCGGTCTATGACTGAGAGCGCACTCTTGCTATGCCGTGGACGCGTCATGCACGCGCGGTTGCGACCTTTTGTGCACCGTTTTGTCTACCGGGTTTTTTGTTTGCGTCTACGGATCGACCGCCCAACGGAGCTCGCGCTTTATACCAGTTGGCTGTTTGGCTTTGAATGCGCGCGGCCCGTCAGTTTTCGGAGTAGCGATCATGGTGCACGCGATGGCTCTGATTTAATGCAATGGCTGAAGCGCACGCTCGAGGCGAGCGACGTCCGCTTTGAAGTGGGAGCAGTTTGGTTACAGTGTTTCCCTAGGGTGCTTGGCTACGTTTTTAATCCAGTCAGCTTTTGGCTGGTGTATGACCGCGAAGGCGTCCTGCGAGCCCTGTTGGCCGAAGTGAACAATACCTTCGGGCAGCGCCATCAATACGTATTGACTGCGCCAAACCTAGGTCCGATTGATCCGAACGTCAAACTTGGCTGTCAAAAGGTGTTTCACGTATCGCCCTTTTGCAACGTACAAGGAAGTTACCAGTTCGAGCTTGATGAGCGCGCAGGGCAGCCTCGCCTAGCGATTGATTATTTTGATGATGCGCAAGAGACTCAAGACGGACAAGAGACGCGGGGCGAGCACCAGGCTCAACCTTTGCTGCGTACAGCAATTGTGGTGCAGCCCCAACCCCTGCGCACAGGTGCGCTGTTGGCGGCGTTTCTGACAATGCCCATGATGACATTTGGGGTGATGTTACGGATCCATGTGCAAGCTTTTAAACTTTGGCGGCGCGGTGCAACCTTCCGGTCGATACCGGCCTTGCCAACCGACGAAGTCACTCATAATTTTACGGCTCGAAAATGAATTTAAACGAACAACAGCTCTCGTTCACTTCGCCGCGCTTGCGTTGGTCTGGACGCTTATTGATTAAACTGTTGAAGCGTCTGACACACGGCTCGCTCAAGCTGGTCGACCCTCAGGGCTCGAGCGTGCACTTCGGACAGACCACTTCAAGCTTGCATGCCGAGTTACACATGCATGACTGGCGCGCTGCGGGTTTGATTTTGCGCCAAGGCGATGTCGGCTTTGCTGAAAGTTTACGCCGGGGGTGGGTAGATTCGCCAAACTTATTGGCGTTGTTCACACTAGCGCTGCGTAACGAGCAGGTGTCCGAGGCGGTTGACGGGCACTGGTGGGCATTGTTGCTAAAAAAATTGTCGCACTGGGTGCTGAAAGACAACAGCCGTCGTGGCAGCCGACGCAACATCTTAAGTCACTACGATGTGGGTAACGCGTTTTATCGACTGTGGCTTGATCCTTCAATGACGTATTCGGCAGCTTGGTTTCAAGGAGATATGACGCGTACGCTGCAAGACGCGCAAGACGCCAAATACGACCGCATCTTGAACCAATTACAAGCGACACCCGGGCAAACGGTGCTTGAAGTTGGCTGTGGCTGGGGCGGCTTTGCCCAGCGGGCTGCACTGCGCGGCTTGAAGGTTGTTGGTATCACGTTATCAGATGCCCAACTTGAGTGGGCCACACAGCGTATGCTTCAAGCCGGATTGCACGAACAGGTTGACTTAAGGTTGCAAGACTACCGTGATGTACCCGAGCAATTCGATCATATTGTTTCTATTGAAATGTTCGAGGCGGTTGGCTTGTTGCATTGGCCCAGTTACTTTCAAATGCTGGGTCGCTGCCTCAAGCCTGGTGGTCGCGTCGTGGTGCAAACCATCGATATTGAAGATCAGCGCTTTGACGCTTACCGACGCGGCACTGATTTCATTCAGCAGTTTATATTTCCGGGTGGCATGCTACCGAGTCCGACGCGCTTTGAGAAAGAGTGTGAAGCAGCTGGGCTAGGTGTACAAGAATCCTTATCTTTTGGTCTGGATTACGCCGAGACCCTCAAGCGCTGGGCGCAGCAGTTTGAACAGTCAATCTCAACGATTCGCGAACAAGGCTATGACGACGCATTTGTGCGCATCTGGAGAATGTATTTGGCTTACTGTGAAGTGGGCTTCAGAGAACAACGAACCGACGTCAAACAGTGGACTCTATGCGCAAACTGATCTTTGGGTGGTTGATGGTATGTGCGTGTCTCGGGATTGCGAGAGCAGAGGGGCCGTTGCTGGGTCTGCCTGACGCGCAACTGGTTGGACGCGGGCAGTTTAGTCGTTTCGGTTTCTCAGTCTACGAAGCACGGCTTTGGGCGCCTCTTGGTCGTTATACCCCAGAGCGGCCCTTTGCTTTGTCGTTGACGTACTCTCGTACGATCGCGGGTGAGCGGCTGGTGCAAGCCTCGGTAGACGAGATGCAAAAATTGCAGGCTCAGATGGCTGATCGGAAAGATTGGCGGGCAGACCTCGAGCGCGTGTTGCCCAACGTTGTACCTGGCGACTCAATCACCGCCGTGTATCAGCCTGGACAGGGCGCGGTATTTTTTCATCGCAACCAGCAAACTGGGCGGATCAACGATGATTTAGCGAAGCATTTTTTTGGTATCTGGCTTGATCCGCGCACGAGTGAGCCGGGTTTGCGCCAGGCCTTGTTGGGTACACCGCAGTGAACAAGCTGAACTTACTTGGTTATGCGACGCTTAGTTTGCCGCTGGCCATGTCGATGATGCCGATTTACATGATCTCGCCGAAGTTTTATGGCGACGTGTTGGGTCTTGAATTGGCGGCGCTTGGGGCGGTGCTATTTTTGACGCGCCTGCTCGATACGGCGCAAGATCCGTTGATTGGCCGCTTGGTCGACGCCACGCAGCATCGGCAGAACGGTTGGGCTTGGTTAATGTTCGGCGCATCGTGTGTCTTGGCGGTAGGTTTTGTGTTGTTGTTTACGCCTCCCGAATGGTCACACACAGGTTTGCTTGTATGGCTAAGCGGCTCGCTGATATTGGTATACGGCGCGCACAGCGTGTTAAGCGTCTGTTACCTCAGCTGGGGTGCTAGGCTCACCGATGACCTCACCGGGCGCGCCCGAGTGACCGCTTGGCGCGAAGCCTTTGGTTTGGTTGGGGTGGTTGTGGCATCGGTTTTGCCCGCGGTGTGGGTGGGGCAGCAGGGTGCGCGTGTAGGCTATCAATGGTTCGCGTGGTTGTTCGCAGCCTTGCTATTGTTGTCGTTGGGTTGCACGTTGCGCTGGTCTGCAAAACCTAAACTCTTGAGCCATCAAGCGCGGCAAAACCTGCGCGAGGCACTTGCGCCAGCTGAGATGCGTCGCGTGTTGTGGTTTTATTTGCTCAACGCGATTTCAGTGGCGATACCCGCCACGCTGGTATTATTTTTTATTGATGATGTCGTGCAGTCACCGAGCCATGCCGGGCTCTTTTTAGGGCTCTATTTTTGTGCCGGAATGCTTGCCTTGCCGGTTTGGGTTGTCCTTGCCGCAGGGATCGGCAAAGCCCGTGCCTGGCTTGTCGGGAGCGGCTTGGCTGCGCTCTCTTTGTTGTGCGCAGCGTGGGTAGGTCCAGGAGACATCGTTTTTTACAGTGTGGTCTGTGTGGTAGCCGGTGCCGGTCTCGGGGCGGATGTCGCGTTACCCCCTGCGATGCTGGCAGATGCGATTCCGCCAACACATCGTCAAAGCACTGGCTTGTATTTTGGGATTTGGGTGCTGATCGGCAAGCTCGCCCTAGCGCTCGCGGCAGGGCTGGCGCTGCCGGCACTGCAAGTCCTTCAGTATCAGCCTGGGCAGCCCGAATCGGCGTTGGCCTTGAGCCGGATGTATGCATTTTTGCCACTGCTATTTAAAGGCTTGGCGATGATGGTGTTGTTCTCGCAATTTCCCCGTTCTTGTCTGATGCGAGCTTGTTCTCGCAAGGAGTCTTCATGAAACTTAAAGTCTTACTCGCTTCAGCCACCGCCGCGTTGTTAACGGCCTGTGGCAGTGTGGATGTCGCGCATTACGCGGCCGAAAAACCAACGCTTGAATTACCCATTTTTTTTAATGGCACGATCGATGCGTGGGGTATTTTTCAAAAGCGTAGTGGCGAAGTGGCACGCCGCTTTAATGTTGAGATTGAGGCGAACTGGATCAACCCCAACGAGGGTACTTTAGACGAGCGTTTTACCTATTCAGATGGCGAAAAGCAAAGACGGGTTTGGACACTTAAGCGACAGGCTGATGGCACGTGGCAAGGTACGGCCGATGATGTGGTGGGCGCTGCGATCGGGCGCGTGGCGGGTAATGCACTGCGTTGGACTTATGTATTGAGGTTGCCGGTAGACGGCAAAGAGTATCTGGTTAATTTTGATGACTGGATGTGGCAGATGGACGAATCCTCGATGATGAACCGCTCTACCATGTCAAAGTTCGGTGTGGATCTTGGCGAAGTCACCTTATTTTTTCGTAAGCGCAACGCTCCTAAGCCTGCACAATGAAAATAAATATGTCACTTTGTTCTAGAGCCACGATGGCGGTAATTGCTCGGCCGTTGACGGCGGTACGTCAAACGGACGCCGTCTTGATGTCGCTCCTTTCTTCAACTACGACGGTAGTCATCAATCACGGTCTACGACTTCATTTATGCTGAAACCACTCAACGCACCGATCACCACTTGGGTGGGCAAGCGGGTCTGGCTCGTTGGGGCCTCGAGTGGCATTGGCGCGGCCCTGGCGCAAGCGCTTTTGCAGGCTGGTGCAACCGTGGTGTTGTCGGCACGACGCGCCGACCAACTCGCCATCGTTGCCGCGCCTTATTCAAATGCGAGCGTGGTGCCTTTTGATGTGACAGATACTGAGGCGTGGCCAGCGGCGCTTACGAACGTTTTAGAACGTTTAGGTCAGATTGACTTGGTCATTCTGGGTGCGGCACGCTATGACCCAACACATAGTTGGCAAATTGAGATTGAGCAGGCCGAGAAAAGCTTCGATCTGAACGTGGTCAGTGTCTATCGCGGCTTGTCAGTGATCGTGCCTCAGTTGTTGGCACAGGGTCATGGTGGGGTGTCTCTGATCGCCAGTATCTCTGGCTACACCGGTTTGCCGCGCGCGTTGATCTATGGTGCGACCAAAGCGGCTTTGCAAAACTTGTGCGAGACGCTTTATTTTGAATTGGCGCCTAAAGGTCTTGCGGTGTACTTAATCAACCCAGGTTTTGTGCAAACACCTATGACCTCAGCGAATGATTTTGAAATGCCTGGCCTAATGACGCCCGAAGCGGCCGCTCGCGCAATTATGCTTGGGTTTGAGCGGGGCCACTTTGAAATTCGTTTTCCAAAGGCCTTCTCGCTTTTATTGCGCCTGATTAGCATGTTGCCAGATCGCTTGCGGTTTTTTCTGCTGCATCGAACAACGAGGATGTGATGACTGATTCTAGGGCGCGGTTTGACGCGCTGGCGCAGTGGTTTGAAACGCTTACTCCGGTGTCGTTACGCGACATTGATAAGGTATACGCGCAGACCGCATCGTTTCGCGATCCCTTTAATCAGGTCGTTGGCGTGAAATTGATCCAGCAGATATATCAACATATGTTTGAGCAGTTGGTTGAGCCGAGGTTTGTCATCACAGCCAAAGTTGTCGAGGCGGCAAGCGCGTTCATGACCTGGCAATTTCTTTTTACCTTGCGAGGTAAAGACTATGCGATTGAAGGTGGTACGCACTTCGGCTTAGACGAGCAGGGTTTGATTGTGTTGCATCGCGATTACTGGGATGCCGCGCAAGAGCTCTACGAAAAAATTCCGGTGTTAGGGGCGGTGCTGCGTCTGCTGCGAAAGAAACTTTCATTGCAGAGCGCTGCTTAAAAAAAGAGAAAGTCTCTGAAACAGATAGGATCCTTGAACTAGAGCCCTGAGGCGGCAGAGTTCAAAGTGTCATTGGCTTGAAGTGGACCTCGATCCGCGTTCCAGTTTGAGGGAGTGCCTGTTCGGGCGATACCTGTTCAAACGGATCCAAGATGTGGATGGTCGCGCCATGTTGGGTCGCGATTTCGCGCACAATCGCTAGCCCTAAACCACTACCTTCGGCTTTGGTGCCCAACACACGATAAAAGCGATCAAATACGCGCTCGCGGTCGACTGCAGGGATGCCCTGACCTGAGTCTTGGACTGCGACGATGACTTGCTGAGCAACTTGCGTGACGCTGACTGTGACGTGCCCCTTTGCGGGGGTGTAGCGTAAAGCGTTATCGATCAAGTTATTGAGCAGTTCGGCCAATAAGAGTGCTTGGCCACGAATGAACATGGGGGTGTCTGCCGCCTCAAAGCCCAAGTCAATGTTGGCGGCGATCGCCTGATCGACCCAGCGTTGGCTTTGCTCTTGGGCTAACGCTCTGACGTCAACCTTAGTCACTTGAATGTTGTCAGGGTTTTCGGCGCGTGCCATTAATAGCAGCTGATCGATTAGACGTGTGGCACGCACTGTCCCTGCGACGATCTGATTCAGGCTCGAGAGGGTCTCGCCCGGTGGGGTGCCGCGCATACCCAATTCAGCCTGCATGCGCAGCCCTGCGAGAGGTGTTTTCAGTTGATGCGCGGCATCGGCCACAAAGCGCTGCTGCGTCAAAATATGACTGGCGAGGCGCGCCAGTAACTCGTTCATCGCAGTGACAAGTGGTTCGATTTCAACCGGCACATTACGCCCGTCAATCGATGAGAGATCGTCGGGTTTTCTGGCGCGCAAACGCTTCTGCAAGGCGTTAATCGGGGCAATCCCGCGCGACAATCCAAACCAGATCAAGAGCGCGGCGATTGGCAGAACTGCAAACTGCGGAATGATCACACCTTTGATGATGTCGTTCGCCAAAGCCACCCGTCGTTCGACCGATTCTGCCGCAACAATCAGTACCGGTCCAGCTTGGCGCAAGCCCGTGGTGCGCCAGGTGTACGCAAAGCGCACGTCAAAGCCGCGGACCATTTGGTTTTTGTAATAAACGGTGTCAAAGTTTTCATCTGCGGCTTTTTCAGGGGTAGGTAGTTCGGCATCGCCACTTAGCAGTTTCCCAGACGGGGCGGTGACTTTCCAAAAGATCCCATCGTGCTCGCGCGGGCGCAGAGCGAGTCTTGCGGGGGCAGAAAGGTTAAAGGTCGGGTGCCCGTTTTCAACTTCGACTTGCTGACTTAACACCTCAAGGGCGTTTGAAAGATTCAGGTCGTAGGGCACATTGGCTAAGTCTTGTGCTGCGACATACGTGATCGCAATGCTCATGGGCCACAGCAAAAAAAGGGGGGCAAGCAGCCAGTCCAATACTTCGCCTAACAACGAGCGCCGGGCGGCTCGCTCGCTAGGATGCGTGGGCAGATCGAACTCAGTTTCGAAGGCTTCGCGCAGCCATATCGCACCGGTGGGCAGCGTTTGAGGGGCAGAGGCGAGCACCGTCGGGCTAGCAGGGTGTGCCGATAAAATCTTGGTCACTTAGGTCGGCGCGGTGGTGGTCGATTGCTCACGCTCAAGGCAGTAGCCTAATCCGCGAACGGTTGCGATTTTTACGCCACTATCTTCAAGCTTTTTACGCAGCCTGTGAATGTATACCTCGATCGCATTCGAGCTCACCTCTTCGCCCCATTCACACAGGTGTTCAACGATTTGGGTTTTGCTCACCATCCGGCCGCTGCGCGTCAGTAGTATTTCTAGCAAACTGACTTCGCGCGCTGAGAGATCTAAGGTTTGACCTCCCACCATGGCCACGCGCCCAGTCTGGTCAAATTCGAGCTTGCTGTGGCGCAGAATGGTTGAGCCACCGCCGGCTCCGCGACGTGCCAGAGCGCGTACGCGTGCCTCGAGTTCTGATAAGGAGAAGGGCTTCGCCATATAGTCATCGGCCCCTAGGTCAAGCCCTCTGACTCGTTGTTCAATGCTGTCGGCAGCAGTCAGGATGAGTACGGGCAAGCGCGATTGCCGCGCCCGTAGTTTGCCCAAGACCTCAAGGCCATTCATACGCGGCAGGCCCAAATCCAAAATCAGCAGATCAAACTCTGTGGACAGCAAGGCGGCATCGGCGGCAACGCCATCGCTGACCGCGTCAACGGCATAGCCGCTGTGGCGCAGCGAACGCATCAAGCCATCAGTCATGATGCTATCGTCTTCTGCGATGAGAATACGCATGGTTTAAAAGAGCCTGATGACACGAAAGAGCGCCTATTCTGTCATAGCATCTCGGATCTGCCTACAATGTTGCTGATTAACCGGGGTAAACCCTGTGTTGTGGTGGTGTTGTGTAAAAACCTTGCAATACTGTTTATTTGTACAGTACAATCATTTTTATTGATTTTTACCTAAAGGATTTGTCATGGACGAAAAAGCCCTCAAAGCCGGCACCCCCGAAAAAGCAAAGGCGCTGCTTGCAGCACTTGCCCAAATCGAAAAGCAGTTTGGCAAAGGATCCGTGATGCGCTACGGCGATAACGAGGTCGAACATGATATCCAAGTCGTTTCGACAGGTTCTTTGGGCTTGGATATTGCACTGGGTGTAGGGGGCTTGCCTCGCGGGCGAGTGATCGAAATCTATGGTCCTGAATCATCGGGCAAAACGACACTCACCTTGCAAGTGATTGCCGAAATGCAAAAAGTGGGTGGTACCTGCGCGTTTATTGATGCAGAGCATGCTCTTGATGTGCAGTACGCCTCAAAATTGGGTGTAAATCTCACTGATCTGCTGATTTCACAGCCTGACACGGGTGAGCAGGCTCTTGAAATTACTGATGCACTGGTACGTTCGGGTTCGGTCGATTTAATTGTGATCGACTCGGTGGCAGCGCTGACCCCTAAAGCTGAAATTGAAGGTGAAATGGGCGATTCACTGCCCGGTTTGCAGGCGCGTTTGATGAGCCAGGCCTTGCGCAAACTCACTGCCAGCATCAAGCGCACCAATTGCATGGTGATTTTTATTAACCAGATTCGTATGAAAATCGGCGTGATGTTCGGCAACCCCGAAACAACCACGGGTGGTAACGCGCTTAAGTTTTACGCTTCTGTACGTCTGGATATTCGTCGAATCGGCGGTATCAAAAAAGGTGACGAGGTCGTCGGTAATGAAACCCGCGTGAAGGTCGTGAAAAACAAAATCGCTCCGCCTTTCAAGCAAGCAGAGTTTGACATTATGTACGGGGCTGGCATCTCGCGCGAAGGCGAAATCATTGACCTGGGTGTGGTTGCAGGTATCGTCGATAAGGCGGGTGCTTGGTTTAGCTATAACGGCGATCGCATCGGTCAGGGTAAAGATAACGTGCGCGAATATTTGCGCGAGCATCCCGCCATGGCCGTCGAGATTGAAAACCGAGTCCGTGAAAAGCTTGGTGTCGTTGCGCGCACTCCTTCGGTAGCCGAAGCCGCAGCCAGCGCGGCGGCAGCCCCCAAAGCTGCCTCAAGCAAAGCCTCAAAAGTTGTCGCGGCAGAACCTGACGCTGAAGACGACCTTTAACGGATGAACTCAGTGAGTCAATAAGTTACTGATTCATTGATTCATTGATTCATTGATTCATTGATTTTTTGACTCACTGAGTCTTTGACTCCTTGACTCCTTGATTCCTTGACTCTTTGATTCTTTGATTCTTTGATTCTTTGACTCTTTGATTCCTTGATTCATTGATTCATTTATTCATTGATTCATTGATTCATTGCTTCTTTGACTCCTTAACTCTTTAATTTTTTTACTCGTTGATTCTTTGACGCTTTGAATTTGCGGACTAGCTCACATCATGAGT